>CALFIC010000143.1 GCA_937876225.1 uncultured Chloroflexota bacterium
TTTGAAACTCGCTTGTTTGCGCAACGCCAACAGCGTGAATTGTCGCCCGATGAGCTATGTGGGCTGATGACCCAAGCCCAAAAAGAGACCTATGGCGATGGACTACAAGAATCGACATTGCACCCCTATATGTGGGCGGTCAAAGGGCACTACTATAGCACGGGGCGCTCGTTTTACAATTATCCCTATATGTTTGGGCAATTGTTTGGCACCGGGTTATATGCCTTGTATCGCAACGACCCCGGTAGCTTTACGCCGCGCTATGATGATTTGCTGGCGGGCACCGGCCGGGCCGATGCCGCCACCCTCGCCAGAACGATGGGTATCGACATTACCCAGCGCGCGTTTTGGGAAGGGAGTCTGGCCGTCGTGGCCGATGAAGTAACCCAATTCGAGGCCGTGGTCGCCGCAATGCGTTAATCCCATCGTGTACAATCCCCCTGTAGCGTCTGCAGAGATGCTACAGGGGGATTTTTGAATCCAGCGCACCAGAACGATTGTCACCACGGCTTATTCACGTCTGCGCCAAGAGTTTTTTTACCAAAAATAAAAACTATGCAATACCAGGTAACAACACCACTACGACGGTCGCCATTTGGGGGTAGTGCTGCTGAATGGCAGTACGAATAGCAGTGCGCACTGCGTCGCCCTGCTGGATGGTAAGGGTGGCAGGAATGGTGGCTTCGAGTTCGCAGAATAATTTGTGGCCATGCCAGCGCACCCGCACCGCACCCACCTGCTGGACGGATGTGATGGCGGCGACGGTGGTGTGAATTTGGGCGACGAGGGCGGGGTCGACGGCATCCATCAAGCGATACCAAATCATTTTGCAGGCATCGACGGCGATAACGGCAATGGTGATACCGATGACCAGCCCGATAAGCGGGTCGACAATCGGGTAGCCCAGCCAGGCGCCGCCCACGGCGACGAGTACGGCCAGCGAGGCGAAGCCGTCGGTGCGGGTATGCAAGCCGTCAGCGACCATGGTGGCCGAGCCAATCTGGCGACCAACCCGGATTTGCATCAAGGCGATGGTTTCGTTGCCCACAAACCCCACCACTGACGCCAGCGCCACCCAACCAAGGTTGTGAAATGGTTCGGGGTGGATGAAGCGGGTGATGGCCTCGTACAACGTATAGCCGGCGCTGAGGGTCAATGAAGTTACTACAAAAATCCCGGCGATGTCTTCGGCTTTGCCATAGCCATAGGTGTAGCGGGTGGTAGCGACCCGGCGCGCCAGATAAAAGGCGAGGAGCAACGGGATTTCGTTGACGGTGTCGCCCAAATTGTGGACCATGTCGGCCAGCAAGGCGGTGCTATGGCTCATCGCCACTACGATTGCTTGGACGCTGGTAGTGAGGATGAGGCCGATGAGCGCCAACCAAACCGTGCGAATGCCTTGGTTGGTGGCCATGGTGGGGTCGTTGGCGGCTTGGGATTGATCGTGATAACCGTGAAAGTGAAAGAGGTGGGTGATTTTGCCCCACACTCCTGATGCGTGAGTATGTGCGTGATCGTCATGATTATGGTCGTGGGCATGGGTCATCTATCCACCTATATTTCGTTTTTAGCATAAGCCACACAATGCAATAGTACAATATGCCTAATGATTCTCTTTGGCGCATACCGATTATACAATAGTGCGTTGGGGAGTATGTGTCTCGTGCCAATAAAGGGTCTGTCATGAAAGCCACCGAAGCCAAGCTACTCGACTTCCTCAAAAAAGCCCCCCAGCTCATCATCCCCATTTATCAGCGCACCTATGGCTGGGGCGAGCGGGAATGTCGGCAATTGTGGGACGATATCGTGCGCTGTGGCAGTAGCGACAGCATCCCGGTACACTTCATCGGCTCGATTGTCTATATATCGGCGGGGCTGGGGACAGTCATCCATCAATCGCCGTTGTTGATTATCGACGGGCAACAGCGCCTAGCGACGGTGTCGTTGTTACTGGCTGCCATCAGCGAAATCATCGGCACAAGCGAGCCCCACACCGGCTTCAGCAAACGACGCATCCGCAACTACTATTTGGTCAACCCCGAAGAAGAGGGGCAGCGCCACCCTAAATTGTTGCTATCACAGACCGATCGTGATTCGTTGATTGCGATTGTGACCCAGCGCCCGTCGCCGTCACAGCCGTCGGTGCAGATTCATGCCAATTATGCCTTGTTTGCGCAGTGGTTGGCCGACAGCAAAACGGATTTGGCGGTGATTTGTCGCGGTTTGGCTAAATTGGTGATTGTCGACATTGCCTTGACGCGCGACCAAGACAACCCGCAATTGATTTTCGAAAGTATGAATGCTACCGGCAAAGAGCTGAGCCAAGCTGATTTGATTCGTAATTTTGTGTTGATGGGGCTCGAGCCGGCCCTGCAAACGCGCTTGTACCACGATTATTGGCGACCCATTGAGCATGACTTTGGCCAGGCGGCCTATAGTAGTCACTTCGATACCTTTATGCGCTATTATTTGATCATCAAAACGGGCGAGGTAGCGGCAATGGATGCCGTCTATGACACGTTCAAAGCCTACGTACGCAATACGTTTGTGCGCGATCAGGGTGATGTGCCACAGATGATGACATTGGTGCGCGACATACGCGCCTATGCCCAGTATTATTGGGCGGTGGTGCTGGGTCACGAAGCGGATGGGCAGCTCAACGATGCCTTCGCCGATATGCGTGACCTCAAAATCGATGCCGTCTATCCGCTACTCTTGACGCTGTACCACGACTATCAGGGTGGGGTATTGGTGCAGGACGAGTTTTTGCGCTGTCTGCGCCTGCTCGAATCATACTTGTTCCGGCGCAGTGTGTGTGGCATACCCACCAATTCGCTCAGCAATACGTTTATTGCGGTGGCCCAAGGGATTGATCCGCAGCGGTATAGCGAAAGTCTGCAGGCGTTGTTGGCGCAACTCCCATCGTACCGGCGCTTCCCCAGCGATGACGAGTTCCGCCACGAACTGCAACACCGTGACCTCTACAACTTTCGCCAGCGCAATTACTTGTTGCGCCGGCTTGAGAATCACCGCCGCCAAGAACGTATCTCACTAGCAGAATACACCGTCGAGCATGTACTCCCACAAAACCCGCAATTATCTGCGGTCTGGCGTGACGCCCTCGGCAGTGATTGGCAGCATGTGCAACAGCGGATGGTACATACGCTGGGGAACTTGACGTTGACGCGCTACAACAGTGAATTCCGTGATCGCGCGTTTGTGGACAAGCGTGACATGCCCAGTGCCCCCGAAAAAGGATTACGCTATAGTCCGCTGCACCTCAATGCCGACTTTGCCCAGCTCGATACCTGGAACGAAATGCTGATTTTACAACGGGCGGCGCGCCTGGCAGCGCGAGCGCTAACGATTTGGCCGGCGCCGGCGCTCACCCCCGAGGTCATCGACCGTTACCGTACCCAACGCCCCAGCACTGCCTACACCATCAACGATCATCCGGCGTTGTTGACAGCCACGCTCTACCCATTGTTTGATGCATTGCGCAAGGCGGTACGGGCCATCGACCCCTGTATCAGCGAAGAGTTTCGCAAGCTCTATGTGGCCTACAAAGCCGAAAAAACCATTATGGATGTGGTGGCACAAAGTACAGCTCTCAAGATTACGCTCCACGCACCACCGGACGCACTCTATGATCCGTTGCAGCGCTGTCGGCCGCGGAGCGACCAACAAGAATCACAACTCATCCTTGCGAGTAACGACGATATCACCTATGTCGTTGAGTTGGTGCGCCAAGTACTCGACATGCAGGTAAACGGCGAATAAACGCCAAAACCCCCTCACGCTGAAATCAGCGTGAGGGGGTAGCAGTATCGACTAGCGCATGTTGGCAATCACGGCATCGGCGAATTCCGACGTTTTGACTTCGGTAGCGCCTTCCATCAAGCGGGCGAAGTCGTAGGTCACGACTTTGTCGCCGATGGTGCGTTCGATGGCGTCGACAATCATGTCGGCGGCTTCGATCCAGCCCATGTGACGGAGCATCATGTCGCCGCTCAGCACCACGCTACAGGGATTGACCTTGTCGAGGTTGGCGTATTTGGGGGCGGTACCGTGGGTGGCCTCAAAAATCGCATGGCCACTGACGTAGTTGATGTTGCCACCAGGAGCGATGCCGATACCACCCACTTGGGCGGCCAAGGCATCACTCAGGTAGTCGCCATTGAGGTTGAGGGTGGCGATGACGTCGAAGTCATCGGGGCGGGTCAATACTTGTTGGAGCGCAATATCGGCAATGGCGTCTTTGACCAAAATCCGACCACTGGCCAAAGCGGCTTTTTGTTCGGCGTTGGCTTCGGCTTCGCCTTTGGCTGCTTTGGTGCGTTCCCATTGCGCCCAGGTATAGACCTTGTCGCCAAAGACTTGTTCGGCCAGCTCGTAGCCCCAATCAAGGAAGGCACCTTCGGTGTACTTCATGATGTTGCCCTTGTGCACCAACGTCACGTTGCGGCGTTTGTGGGCAATGGCGTATTCGATGGCGGCAAAGATCAAGCGCTGTGAGCCCGTTTTGCTGACGGGCTTGATGCCCAAGCCTACTTCGACGACCGCATTATCGTTGCCGATACGGTTGTTGTATTCGGCGGTTTTTTCTGACGTACCAAAGCGGATTTTGGCGAAGTCTTTGGGGAAGTTGGCTTGCATGAATTCGAGCAACTTGGCGGCTTCGGGTGAGCCAGCCACGTATTCGATACCGGCATAGATGTCTTCGGTGTTTTCACGGAAGATGACCATGTCGACCTTTTCGGGGTGGCGCACCGGTGAGGGAACGCCGGTAAACCAGCGCACCGGGCGCAAGCAGACATACAAATCGAGCAATTGGCGCAAGGCCACGTTGAGGCTACGCATCCCTTTGCCGATGGGGGTGGTCAAGGGACCTTTGATGCCGACGAGGTAATGATTGAAGGCTTCGACAGTGGCATCGGGCAACCAGTTGCCGGTGGTGGTGAAGGCTTTTTCGCCGGCGAGGACTTCGAGCCATTCGATTTTGCGTTGGCCATTGTAGGCTTTGGCGATGGCTGCATCAAAAATCCGCACACTGGCGCGCCAAATATCGGGGCCGGTACCGTCGCCTTCGACATAGGGCACGACGGGATTGTTCGGCACATGTAATTTGCCGTTTTGGATGGTAATGGCTTCGCCGTTTTTGGCACGGAACTGGGTAATGTCGCTCATCTAGTCTTGCCTCGTATTCTTCAGGGGATGACGCGTACCAATCGCTAGCAACACGCCAATAAGCCGATATCGAATGTGCGCCATTATACCACGAGTTCACACTACAAAATCACTAAAAAATCACCGTACATTATGTAGTATTTAAAGCATAAATCACCACCTACATCGGGACATATGGTAGATTTGGTTCATTTTGGGATGCGAATAGTCAAATAAGGGTGATTTAGCAGATTGTGCGTTTGACACAAACGCTACAAAGCGTATAATGACGGCGAGGAAAAACTGCCTACTGCCGACGACTGTCTTTTTTATCGAGGACGTGACCATGCTCGCTGCATACGTACCGATTCTAGCGATGTTGGGTATTGCCCTTTTCATCGCCGTGTTTGTCATCACCTTATCGCGGTTTTTGGGGCCGGCCAAGCCGACCGTACGCAAACTAGCTCCGTATGAATCGGGGATGGAACCTATCGGCGAAGCGAATCATCGCTTCCCCATCAAATTCAATTTGGTGGCGATGATTTTCATTTTGTTTGACATCGAAGTCATCTTCTTCTTCCCCTATGCCTTGGTCTATCGCCAATTAGGCGTCCCAGGGTTGTACGAAATGGGGAGCTTCGTATTGGTGTTGCTCGTCGGTCTCGTTTATATCTGGAAAAAGGGAGCGCTCACATGGGAATAGAAACCAAAGCCGGCGATATGGGCGTCGTCACCACCTCACTCGAGACAATGGTGAACTGGGGGCGTACCAATGCCATGTGGCCACTCTTGTTTGGTTTGGCGTGTTGTGCCATCGAAATGATGGGCGCCCAAGGCTCCAACTACGACTTGTCACGTTTCGGGATGGAAATCAACCGCGCCTCGCCCCGCCAAGCCGACCTCATCATCGTGGCCGGTCGCGTATCGCGCAAAATGGCGCCGGTGATTCGCCGCCTCTACGATCAAATGTCCAACCCCAAGTGGGTCATCGCCATGGGTGATTGCGCCTCATGTGGTGGCGTGTTTAACAACTACGCCATCGTACAAGGGGTCGACGAAGTCATCCCCGTCGATGTCTATGTCGCCGGTTGCCCACCCCGCCCCGAGGCTCTGATCGATGGCATCATGCAGTTGCACAGCAAAGTCGAACGCATGAAGCTAGACGGCTCGCTCCGTGAGCGCGCGCCGATTCATGTGTAAACGAGGTTTGTAAACTATGGATAATGCAACGGTTATCGAGCGGCTCCAAGCCCAGTTTGTCGACAAAATCGGTTCGGTAGGCAGCATGCTCAGTGGCGAAGCCACCATCTATGTGCCTCGTGAGCAGATTGTCGCCGTGGCGCAATTTTTGCGTGACGACAGTGCCCTGGCCTACAACTTCCTCGAAAACTTGTGTGGCGTCGATTATCTCGGTCGCCAACCACGCTTCGAAGTGGTCTATCACCTTTTGTCACATGCCAATCGTCATCGCATCTGCCTCAAAGTAGGCCTCAGCGAAAAAGACATCCATGTGCCAACCCTGACCGGGTTGTGGCAGACCGCCAACTACCAAGAGCGCGAAGCCTACGACATGTTTGGGATTATTTTTGATGGTCACCCAGCGTTGGAGCGTATCTTGATGCCTGACGACTGGTCGGGCTTCCCCCAACGCAAAGACGTCCCACTCGGCTACGAGGAAGTGGCGTTTAGCAACACCGAAGCGCAAATCTCCGCACGCAAACCCTTTGCCGAAGAATAATCGGCGTTGGTGCAAGAGGGAATTATGACAACTATTGACCATCGCTTGTCGGTGCCATCACCGCATAGCATTACAGATCCGGCCTTGGCCGGCAAAACCAACACCATGGTGCTCAACATGGGGCCACATCACCCCAGCACCCACGGTGTGTTGCGCCTCGTGGTCGAGCTTGACGGCGAAACCGTCGTCAACGTCGCCCCCGACGTCGGTTTTTTGCATACCGGCATCGAAAAAAACATGGAGTTCAAGACCTACCAGCAAGCGGTGGTCATGACTGACCGTACCGACTACCTCGCACCGCTGTCAAACAACCTCAGCTATGTGCTGGCCGTCGAGAAACTCATGGGCGTCGAGATTCCCGAGCGTCCCACCGTGGCGCGGGTGTTGCTGGTCGAACTGCAACGCATCTCGAGCCACCTCGTGTGGTTGAGCTCGCATGCCTTGGATTTGGCCGCCATGAGCGTCTTTTTGTATGGCTTCCGCGAACGCGAACAAATCCTCGACATCTTCGAAATGGTGTCAGGCGCACGGATGATGACCAGCTACTTCCGCGTCGGTGGACTCGCCTATGACTTGCCCAGCGATTTTTTGCCGACCGTCAAAGCATTGCTCGACATTATGCCGAGCCGCATCGACGAATACGAATCATTGTTGACCAACAACATCATCTGGCAAGAACGCACCATGGGTGTGGGCGCCATCGATAGTGCAGCCGCCATCCAATACGGCTTGACTGGTCCTGGCCTGCGTGCCACCGGTGTGGCCTGGGACTTGCGCAAAGACATGCCCTATTGCGGCTACGAAACGTATGACTTTAACGTGCCTATCGCCAAAAACGGCGATATCTACGACCGCTATTTGGTGCGCATGGCCGAAATGCGCGAGAGCGTCAGCATTGCCCGCCAAGCCTGGCAACGCCTCACCGACATGGGACCTGGCGTGTTCCAGACCAGCAATCGCAAAGTGGCCCCACCGCCCAAAACCGAAATCACCCATAGCATGGAATCACTCATCCACCACTTCAAGTTGTGGACCGAGGGCTTCAAGCCACCCCGTGGCGATGCCATGGCCGCCATCGAATCACCCCGTGGCGAATTGGCCACCTATATCGTCAGCGACGGCGGCCCCAAACCATACCGCGTGCATATGCGCACCCCGTCATTCATCAACCTGCAATCCTTGCCACACATGGCCAAAGGACAATTGAT
Source organism: uncultured Chloroflexota bacterium (assembly GCA_937876225.1). Taxonomy (GTDB): domain Bacteria; phylum Chloroflexota; class Chloroflexia; order Chloroflexales; family Roseiflexaceae; genus UBA965. The sequence continues at coordinate 8,113 of CALFIC010000143.1, forward strand.
GGCAGACTTGGTTGCCTTGATTGCCTCGCTTGACCCCGTGCTCGGAGAAGTGGATCGCTAAGCGGCATAGACCGCCCAGAGTGTAGGACAACGTCATGTCACTTCGTCAACAACACGGCGCCGAGATTGATGCAATCTTGGCCCGCTACCCCCAAAAAAAGAGCGCGATTCTCGCTCTCCTTTACGTCGCCCAAGATACCTATGGCCGCCTCACCGATGAAGCCATCCGTGAAGTCGCCACCATCATCGACGTACCCCCCACCGATGTCTTCGAAGTGGTCGGGTTCTATACCCTGCTCTACGATGACAAGGTCGGCAAAGTGGTCCTCCAAGTATGTGATGACGTTCCTTGCGCCTTTTGTGGCGCCGAAGAGCTCGTCAGCACCCTCGAAAACAAGTTGGGCATCCAGTGTGAGCAAACCACCGCAGACGGTATGTTTACCTTGCAACGGGTCAAATGTTTGGCCGATTGCAACCGCGCACCGTTGCTCCAAGCCAACTTGGACTACTACCGCGACCTCAACACCCCCGAGAAAGTCGACGAGCTGTTGACGCATTTGCGCGAACGCATCGCCAAAAACGATCGCATCAGCATTTCGGGTCGCCTCGCCGAAATCTAATTCCCCTTATAAAAATCCCCCACACCGCAATTGCGATGTGGGGGGATTTTGCGTCTCCAATTATTCCAACGTACCGCCAAAAGTATCGTGGATGTCTTGGTATGACAAATTAACCACGGCAATCATGTAGATTACCGACGAAAGTAATTCTTCGGCTTGCATGTTATCGCCAAACATACCATGCTCGAGGTAAATGTCGGTGAGCTTGGGGTCTTCGGCATGATTATCGTTACAGGCTACGCGGCACAAAAAATCAGTTTGGGCTTCGGTGGCGACCCATTTGTACAAGGCTGGCGTGCGGGGTACGTCCCATACCATCGGGGCATAGAGCTTCACCAAGATATCGTTGCCCTTTTTGATTTGGGCACCGAATTCTTCGACGCTCACATAGCACAAGGTACCGTCTTGGTCGACACAGATATCGCCTTCTTCGTCAATCGTGGCACCGAGGGGAGCCAAATACTTCAAGGCCAACGCAGTCACTTGAGCAACAGTAGGCATCGTTTTTCCTTCGTCATGAAACATAATTCCTCTACTATCAAACCATAGTCAAGTATGTTTGTCAATATTTTTTTGATACAAAAAAAGTATCCAAAAATGATTTGTATATGCAAATGATTTACGTGTTTAAGAGCTTGTTATGGTTCGCAAATGCACCGACCCACAAGCGATAGCGTTGCGCGCTATCGCTTGTGGGTCGGCAACGATACCCTTACCCACATCAAGTATGTGAGGTACTTATCCTAGCTTTGCTTGGAGGTCACTTTTGACATAGTCTTCGATTTCACGCCGGAGCAAGATGGCGTTTTCTTTGGTGAGGGTGAGTTGCATCAACAAATAAACGGCAATTACGTTGCCACCGTTTGATACGAAATGATTGAAGCCTTGGTTGGCCGTGATGGCGAGGGTTTTTGGGACGACACCAACCACCTGCCAGCCATTGAGTCCTGCCAATTGGGTCGAGCCCAGTGCAAAATTCGTAAACGTGTTTTGTACACCAGCAAGTACCGAATCGACGCCGACTTGGATGGTTTTGTACAAAAAAATCGGTGGCGCTTGGTTGGCCCGCTGGATAATCGCCTCGACTTGGCGTTGGATGTGGGAATCAGTCATAAATCCTCCTCTGTGGTCATACGATAGGTCGGTTGCGGTGGCGCCGGCTGGAAACAAGCCTGCGTCACAATCGTTACTGTTACGTATGACGGACTGTGGGTCACAATCTGTTGCAACGCCGCCGCTAATACCGCCGGGGCAGCCCCTACTCGCGCATTGATAATCACGTCGGCCGTAGTGGTCGGGGTTTGGCGCGGCACCACGTCCCAGCTGGGAGGATATCCCGTGCCGGTCACACTCACTTTGGCGCTCGTTTCGGCGGTGTGGGCATGCATTTTGAGATGGGCAATCGCCGCCCCTTCGGCCAACAAGGTCTGGTCAAACAGATACAAGGCGCCAGTAAGCCAACTTTCGATCAAAAAAGGCCGGGTGGCAGTCAGGCGCACGGTGGCATTCAACCAACCAAGTGCCGCTTCCGCTGCGGCATATTGCACATAATCAATATCGAGGGTACGGGGCGCGGCGACACCCGTCAACACCCCATCAAGCCAGCGCATGATACTCGCGTCGTCATGTGCCGAAACAGTCAAAATAGGCCGGTCGGGGTAGCGTTGCTGGAGCACTTGTTGTTGGGCGGTGAGCGCGAGCGGCGATAACGTATCGGCCTTGGTGACGACGATGAGCTCTGCTTCGGCGAGTTGTCGTTGATGCAGATACTGCACCGCTGCCACAAACCCTTGTAAATCACGCTGGGGATCAAGCAAGATAGTCAAAGGGGCGATTTGGAGTGTATCGGCATGGAAGACCCGCAGTGGTCGGATGACCGTCGCCGCCAAATCGGTACAACTCCCCACCGGCTCCGCCAAAATCACATCGGGGGCGATGGTCTGTTGCAGATGGGCAATTGCTACCTGCAAATCGCCAAAGCGACAACAAAAACACCCACCACTCACCTCTACCACCGGTAACTGATTGGTCTGAGCGAGGGCAGTGTCGACGATGTCGCCCGCTTGGTCATTGGTGACCAGCCCGACGCGCAGACCACGTTGCTGGAGCAATTGGGCTGCCCGCTGGATGAGGGTGGTTTTACCCGTCCCGAGGAAGCCACCTACCAAAATAAGTCGAGTCTGTGCCATACTGTTACCCTTTGTGCATATCTCGTAGCACGATTGTACCCCTTTTTGGATGAGACACATTATTTTTTTGGAAAAACTGCGTGGGGCGCGGTGGTGAATAAGCGACTATTACCTTCATAGTGCGCACAATTTTTTGAAAAAATGCAAATTATGTTATATTATTACTATCATTCGTAGTTTTTTTATATAATACCGTATACAAATTGCATCACCCATACTTCTGCTGGCCTAAATCAGCGCATCGATAGTGAAAGAATAACGCATGCGTACCTATTCATATATCACAATCATCTGCGTCATACTGCTCTTATTATTTAGTGGCAGCTCTATGCTCTCCAACGCAAAAATCAATGCACGAGGAGTGGTAGTTACACAGCACACCCAAGGATTAATCAAACGATCACGCGCCATGCAGCCGGTGCAGCGGCACACCACACCGCGCACACAACCACGGACATTTAATGGAATGCTGAATGTAATCGTGAGTTGGGGTGACGATACGGCGAGTCGTACTAGCCTCGACAGTAGCAATATCCAAACAATTATCACTGGCGGGGCGCATCATCTCGCCATCACCACCAACGGCTCTGTTATCGGTTGGGGAAGTAATACGAAGGGGCAATTAGCGATTCCTGCTACATTAGTCAATGCCCAAGACGAGACGGTCGCACTCGCTGCAGGTGACTTCCATAGTGCTGCCCTTCTCAACAGTTATGACGATGAAGGCTTAAAACATACGCTGGTCAAGGTTTGGGGAGATAACAGTAAAGGCCAACAATCTGTGCCCACCAAGCTCATCAATGATCGCGCCACTCCATTAGGAATTGCCGCAGGCGCAAATCATACCATCACCTATAGCACCGAATATGATACCACAACAGGCAGTGAAGTTTTGACGATCGAGAGTTGGGGCAACAACAGTACATCGAGTGTCCCAAGCGCACTGCGACCCATTGACCCACTACATGATGGCGTGCAACAGCTAATGGCCAATGGCAACCACAACGCCGTATTATTTGGTGATGGGGGAATCTACGAATGGTATACCACGGGGAGCTACACCGCACATCTGGCCAATGCAACCACAAAATACACCAAAATTGCCGTTGGCGAAAATCACCTACTGGCAATCACTGCAGACAAGACATTAGTCGGCTGGGGCGATAACAGCAAAAACCAACTCAATATTCCTGCCGACATTACGTGTTGGGATGATGTCGTATCGGGAAATAATCATGTCATTGCAATTGATTGTACCGGTACCGTACATGCCTGGGGTAATAATACAAAAGGACAAACCACTATCCCCGCGCTTGCAATAGCAAATATTGGTGCACGGACACAACTTGTCGCACATGGCGATCATACGGTATTGATGTATCAAGTCGAGCCTACGTATGAGTTGGTTCGCTGGGGAAGCAATGCCAATGATTTGCCCACCATTCGCACCGGCATTCAATTTATGACTGCTGGGGTAAATCATACCCTGGCGATTATTTCCGATACCACCGTAATTGCATGGGGTGACAATAGCGAAGGACAATCGACAGTACCTAGTACATTAACTGATGCCTATAGCCTTGCCAACGGAACCTATCATTCATTGGTACTTGATAATACGGGCACCATTTGGGGCTGGGGAAGCAATAAATCAGGGCAATTGAATATCCCATCAAATTTGGGACAGATCATTGACATTGCAGCGGGACGTGATTTTAGTATTGCTTATACCATGACCGATACTGGTGTGGTTGATAGCGGAGGGAATTCGGTGTTGACCAACACCGTCACCATATGGGGAGGAAATTCCAAAAAAACAGTCCCGGTGAATGAATTAAAAAACATCGTATCGGTGAAGTGTTACGATAATCACTGTGCAGCCTTGGTGGCTGGTACCGTGACTGTTGCCGGTACCACAATTCCACAGGGTTATTTAGTCGATTGGGTTTATACCAATGATGCAACTGGTGCCAAAACAGTCACCATTCGCAAGCCCCTCAATAGTGACTATAGTTACCTCGATTATGCGGTTGGAGGGAGTCATACACTCGTCGTGCAATTATATAGTCACAACAACACGTTTACGACCAAAATCATCGGTTTCTTGAATCCAGGCGCAAGTAACGTCGGACAAATAGCAGACCAAATCGTCCCTGCCAATACCGACATCAGCATGCTATCTGCAGGGGCAACACATAGCATGTTGCTCACCACTGATGGCAAACTCACTATTTGGGGGAGTAATACCACGAATGAACGAGTCATACCGAACTATCTAGCCGATATTATTAGTATCGCTGCAGGTAGCAATTACAACCTAGCAATAGCCTTTGTAGATGATTCACAGCTGCCAACCGACATCGCTACCGCTACCGCTACCCGTACGGCAACCACGAGCAAAACCGCCACCACCACAAAATCTGCCACCAGCACGAAATCTGCCACCCCGACACGGAGTAATACACTTACCCGTACCAACACGTCAACAATGACTGCGACTCGTACCAGAACAATCACACGAACCCCCACATCTACTCGGACAAAAACCAGTACGCTGACTACCAGCAAAACAAGCACATCTACAGTTACCCGTACCGCTACCAAAACAGCCACTCCAAGTAGAACACCACGCCCGTAGTATCTACGCAAAACAAGGAGGATGAGCGCATGATAATGCGCTCATCCTCCTTGTTTGTGGTGTTTGATGGTTACAACAAACTCTCGGCTTCGGTGCTACATAACATGGTTAGTACTGCTTTGTGAGCATGCAAGCGGTTTTCGGCTTGATCGAAGACAATCGAACTAGCCCCATCAGCAACCTCGGCGGTCACTTCTTCACCACGATGCATGGGCAAACAATGCATGAATTTGACGCCCGGGCGGGCCGCACTCATCAATTTGGATGTAACTTGATAGGGCTCGAGGGCATGGACACGCTCGGGAACATCGGTTTGCCCCATACTCACCCAGACATCGGTATAGATGATGTCTGCATTGGCCACGGCTTCGTAGGGGTCTGCGGTAATCAATACTTCGGTTTCGTTTTGGGCGGCGAGGGCGCGGGCTTCTTTGACAATCATGGCATCGGGAGCATAGTGAGCGGGGGTCGCCACAGCGATATCCATACCGGCGAGGGGGGCAGCGTGCAAAAGCGAATGCACCATGTTATTACCATCACCGACATAGGCAAAGCGCACGCCCCGAGTCCCACCACAATGCTCTTTGATGGTTAACAGGTCGGCGAGGGTCTGGGTGGGGTGATGCATGTCACAGAGGCCATTGATGACAGGGATACGTGAAGCATCGGCCATTTCGGTGAGGACGGAATGGGCAAAGACCCGGGCCATCATCACATGCACGTAGCGTTCGAGCACGCGCGCGGTATCGGCGATGGTTTCGCCCCGTGACAATTGCATGTCATTGGAACTCAAAAACATGGCGTGCCCGCCGAGTTGCGTCATACCCACTTCAAAAGCGCCGCGGGTACGGGTCGACGGCTTAAAAAACATCATCGCCAAGATTTTGCCAGCGAGCAGGGCATGTGGCACCCCACGGCGCAAGCGCCCTTTGAGGGTCAACCCAACAGTCACGAGGTCGGCGACTTCCGCCGAGGTCAGGTCGTTCATTTTGAGCAAATCGCGCCCATACAAAGAATGCATATTCCCCCCGTATCACATACGAAATCATCGTCGCTTCAGTCATACCCGTCAATCAAACACTGCGGGCAAGGTTGGGTCATCATAGTAGGCAAAAAACAAATCAATCAACTGTGGTTGGATGCGGTCGAGCGACAATGGTGGAATTTGTGTGCGCTCAAACCAGGCCACCGCACTCGTTTCGGATGACGGTGACGCCACCCCTGATACCACTTCACACATGAAATAGAGATTGTAGACATGCCAAGGAATCGCTGGATGTCCTTGTTTGTCACGATCAAGTACGCCGATGAGGCGGGTTACTCGCACGTCGTAGCCCGATTCTTCGGCGACTTCGCGGATGGCCACCTGTGACGGTGCGTCACCAACATCTGCCCAGCCCCCTGGAGGCGTCCAGCCGCCATCGGCGGTTTCGCGCACCAGTAACAACCGTCCTGCATCATCAAATACCACTGCCCGTACACCAACTTTAGGGGTGGCATAACCGTGTTGTTGCGCAAATAACGTTTGGATCGTTTCTATGTCGCCATCGGTACTGCTTGCCACCATCATTTGGGCTGCGATTCCTTGCAATTCTTGATAGCGCTCACGGTCATAGGGGTCACGACCATAGGTTAAGCCACTTTGGGCTACGGCCTGAATGCGGCGCGCCCACGTCAGTAATTGGGGAATCATGGTGTTATCCTACGGTTGTCCACGCGTTATCCACAGATTATCCCCAATTACTTACGCCAAACAGGCTTGTGCGGCAACCAATTGCGCCGCCACCGCCTGATGCCCGGTGGCACCGGGCACCGTACGGGCAGCCACCGAGGCAGACATGCTAAAGCACCCCAGTACATCAGCCGCAAAGGTACTATCGACCGACTGGAAGTCAGCGAGCGCCAATTGTGACATTTTGACACCACGTTCTTCGCTGAGGCGCACCAACTGCCCGACGACCTTGTGGGCAGTACGGAAGGGCACACCCCGGTCGACCAGGTAATCGGCCACATCGGTGGCCAGCATCGCTTCGTCGAGGCCGCGGAGCAAGGCTGCCTGATTGAATTTGGCGGTGGCAGTGGCACCAGCAACGACGGGGAGCAAGATTTCGATGGTGCGGGCGGCATCAAATAATGGCTCTTTGTCTTCTTGGAGGTCTTTGTTATAAGCCGATGGCAATCCTTTGAGCACCGTCAAAATCGTCATCAAGCTCCCCACCAAACGACCCGATTTACCACGTGCCAACTCAAACGAGTCGGGGTTTTTCTTTTGGGGCATCAGACTTGAGCCTGTTGAATACGCGTCAGCAAGGGTTACAAAGCCGTATTCAGCACTCGAATAAAATACCATGTCCTCGGCCAAGCGACTAATGTGGACACCAATCATGGCCGTGGTAAAGAGATACTCGGCGATAAAATCACGGTCGCTGATGGCATCGACGCTGTTGGCCGAAATCCCTAGCATGCCCAGTTCACTGGCAATGGCGTGACGATCTACCTTGAGCGGTGTACCGGCGATGGCACCCGACCCGAGTGGCAAAATCGCCGTGCGTTTGGCACAATCGGCCAAGCGTTCGCGGTCGCGTTGTAATGGCCAAAAATGCGACAACAACCAATGCGCCAACAAAATCGGCTGGGCTCGTTGCACATGGGTATAGCCTGGAATAATCAAATCGCCGGCGGCCACGGCTTGATCAAGCAAGGCTTGTTGCACCATACGTACGGCAGCATCGGCACGGGTGATAGCGCTCATCGTCCACAAGCGAATGTCGGTAGCGACTTGGTCGTTGCGGCTGCGTCCGGTATGGAGCTTGCCAGCCACCGCGCCCACTACTTCGCCCAAGCGCCGCTCGACGGCTGAGTGAATGTCTTCGTCGGCAGTTTTGGCAGGGAATGCGCCACTGGCGAATTCGTCGTACACCACCTGCAGGCCACGCAACAATTCATCACGCTCTGCGAGAGTAATCACGCCCGCGGCACAAATTTGGCGGGCCCATGCCATACTGCCAGTGATGTCTTCGGCCCACATGGTGCGATCAAACGGAAACGAGTTATTCAGCTCGGCCATCAAGGCGTCAATACCGGCACTAAAACGTCCACCCCACATCATGAGCCTCCTCTAGTGTTTCGGAATACAGATTAATAAATCAACGTCAGTGGCAATGGAATCGTTTGCACATCCCATTGATTGTTGGCGACTTGGAGATTTGCCAAGACCACACGCTGACGATGGACACTCACAAACAACAATTGATAACGACCGTCAGCCAAGGGGGCAAATTGGGCGATGTTCAATTGTACATCACCTGCAGTCTCGATTGGGATAGTCACGGCTTTGCCAGTCGCAGCCACAATTCCCTGCAACAACAAACTTCCTTGGACTCCTTGCACCGTCATGGTGGTATTAGTAGCGGTAATCGCGATTTGCATGGGGAGGCTTTGGAGCGGTGGTGGTACCACATGTCCCGCAAACGCCCGTAATCGCACCAAAGCAGCAGATGCCGCATCTACGTGGATGCGTTCTGATTGACCCGGTTGCATCCGCAAGGTGATAATTTGCGCACCTACGGGCCACTGTTGTTTACCACGAGTTTGTGGTTGCAAAAACGCACCATCGACGGCAATAGTGATGTCTCGATCGTGAAGCGTACCCCATGCAATGCCATTGACAAGCAATTGGTTTTGCAACGACACAGTCAAGGTGATATCGCTGGTTGCTACGGGCAATACATGGAAGGCAATGAGTGTCGGCGGGCGGGCAAGTAGCGTTGCTTGGCCATCAGTCGCAACCATATCTGCAGGAGTCAAACCATATGCTTCTGGTTCTTCGTCGTTCCCGATGAGCACATGGCTGGGGAGCGTATCACTTGCCGGTAGTGCTGCATAAAAACGCTCACGCGGGGCACCAGTCACCACCACGCCCATATCACGCCAAGAGCGCACCATCCCCAGTGCAATCAGGTCGGGAAGGCGTTGATCTGCGCTGACCAATATCGTATCAGCGTGAGTGAGTGCAGGGCGCAGCAATGGCGAAGGAGCCACGGCATACACGCTACTTTCGGCATCACTGTAGATTTTTTGCAGGTCAGGGCTGACAGCGAATTTGGTTTCGAGATCAATGAGTGCCGCGGGTTTGTATTCGTTGCGATGCACGACAATCGTATCGAGGCCGGCTGCCTGCAGGCGTGCCAACACATCGAGGCGCGGTAGGTGTTGCGCATCACGAGCAATCAAGATGATACTGGCTGGAATCACGCCACTATACCCCGTCAACAAGGGCTGACCATGGATGGTTTGCCAGAGTTGGCGACTCCCCATCTGGGCACTATCGCCAGACGCATTCATCGGTAATTCGAGCATGGCACGGCGGGCAGGTTGCGTCGCCAGCCAGCGATAAACGGCTGGGGCTGTTGCCATGGTCGGAGCAGCTTGCAATGCCAAATCGGGCAACGGTAATTCGAGTAATACGACCAGACTTACCCCAATCATCAGCCAACGGCGCTGAAACACAGGCTGACTCGTCATTACATGCCCAGCCAAGGCAGCCAATGCCAACGTCACCAACCAGCCCCAGCGGGCAGGCACCCGCAGTGCGTCAAACCCCGGAATGATTCGTGCTAAGGCAGTATAAACAGGGATAGGCACAGCAGTACCACCATCGACAATCCGCCATTGTGTGCCCATCGCCAACATAAACCCCAAGGCAGCGACGATGACCCAAAATCGTTGGGCGGGCACTGTTTGGCGGACAAACCCCCAGCCACCGATCACCGCCAACAGCAATCCTGGTCCCAAAATCAGCTCAGCACGGTCACGCAACAGGTCACCAAACAGCCAATTCCACAACCGCGCATCAGGAGTCACTGCAATAAACGCATGGAGCGGCGCAGACCAATTCATCATTTCATTGGTGGTGCGACTGACGGTCGTCATTTGTTGTACCGCACGATAAGGCCAACCCAACGCACCGACGGCCAATGCCAACAACGCAAACACTATCCCAATCCGCACTACCTCCCAGCGAGCGATGTGACGTGTATCACGCCAACCCTGCCAGATCCGCCATAAAGCCAGCACCCCCAGCACACAAACCATCATGTATAGATGATAGATGCTCACACTCACGGCATAAAGCATTACTACAATGAGTCCTACGAGGTAGCGGTTGAACCAGCGTGGATGCGCTAATGTCAATTGGATTAACCACAACGCCAACGGTAATAGCATGGTTTGGAGCATTTGCAGATGATAGAGATGCGCCATGCGAAACGGCGCAAAAGTCATGGCAATCACCACGAGCAATGCCGGCCATGGTGCGACACGCTCAAATCGCAATAATTCCCACATCGCCCAAGCCGTCAGGACAAACGACGCCATAATCAACAGATTAAGGACGGCCGCCAATGGTACACCAATCCACACAAGCGGTGCAACAATTGCCCCAAGCAATACCATATGATCGCTAAAGGCTAGGGTTGTGGAATAGGGATAAAAAATCGGTGCATCAAATAGATGCATCGGATTGGTATGCAAGGCCGTGGTAATCCACCACAACGTCCAATAATGGAGTTGGGTGTCGGGATTCTGCAAAATGTGGGTACCAAATTGCGGCCACAAGTCACGCAATACCACCGCGGTAAGCAACACGATAATGCTGAGTGCAAGCGTGCGTTGCCGCGTTGATTCAGGTAATTGTGCGAAGCGTTGACGGAGCCCGACAATGGTCTGCATAGGACCGATTCACCCATATAACGTCCCACGGGGAGGAAGAACCTCCCCGTGGGACGAGCGATTTACGTGGTGTAATGCGCGTTGACTTCAACGTATTCTTTGCTAAAGTCACAAGTCCAGACCGTCGTCGCCGCATCGCCCAAGCCCAAATCGAGGGTAATAAAGACATCCTCGCGTTTGAGTAGGTTCGAGGCCGCATTGAGGTCAACCACGAGGGGCATACCAGCAGCCACGAGGCGGATTTGCTCGGCGCCAAGCCCGAAATCGAGCGTCAAGGTGTCGGGGTCGATTTCAGCACCACTATACCCTGCCGCACAGACCACCCGGCCCCAGTTGGGATCATTGCCATGGATAGCGGTTTTGACCAACGGCGAGCAGGCGATGCTATCCGCCACGCGGTGCGCCATTTGGGCGTGCGCCGCGCCGGTAACGCGGATCTCTACCAGTTTGGTCGCCCCTTCACCATCGCGGGCGATTTTTTTGGCTAAATCAACACACACCACCCGCAACAACGCCACGAAATCAGCCAGCTCGGTGTCGGTAATCGTTACCCCAGCCACCCCTGACGCCAGCAACAGCACCGTGTCATTGGTGCTCATGTCGCCATCCACACTAATCCGATTAAAACTCATATCGGCGACCGACTTGAGGGCGGTGTGGAGCAATTCGGGCGCCACCTGGGCATCAGTCGTAATCACCGACAACATGGTGGCCATACCGGGGTGAATCATACCAGCCCCTTTGGCCATCCCAGCCACCGTGACGGTGTGACCAGCAATCACGCCAGTGGCACTCGATGTCTTGGGTTTGGTGTCGGTGGTCATGATGGCGCGTGAGGCCAGATTGGCTTCGCGCGTCCAGGTAGCCGGTGCCAATTGGGAAATCCCACTGGCGACCTTGGTCATATCGAGTTGGCGGCCAATCACGCCGGTCGACAGCACCAACACTTGGTCGGCACGGGCACCGACCACATCGGCGGCGAGGGCAGCCATTTGCCGAGTATTCACCTTGCCCTCGTCCCCCGTACAGGCGTTGGCACACCCGGCGTTCGCAATGATTGCACGCATTTGTCCAGCCGATTGACTGAGCACTTCACGGTCATACAACACTGGGGCAGCTTTGACGCGATTGGTGGTAAAAACCCCTGCGGCGCTACACGGGGCATCAGCCACAATCAAGGTCAAATCCAGCGCACCGTCTTTTTTCAGGCCACAAGCCGTCGCCGCAGTACGGAACCCAGGGGCCAAGGTGAATACATCGTGCATTTGTTTACTTCCCGTCCACCAAGGCTTGCACCTTCATGGGCAAACCAAAAATCTTGATGAAGCCCTCAGCGTCCTTTTGATTGTAGGATTCACTCATGGTGAAGCTGGCAATGTCGGGGTTGTAGAGGGTGCGGTCGGCCTTACGTCCCACCAAAATCGCATTACCTTTGTAGAGCTTGAGGCGTGCGACACCGGTGACGTTTTGTTGAGTCGAGGTAAAGAAGGCCTGCAACGCCTCGCGCAATGGCGTAAACCACTGCCCGTAATAGACCACTTCGGCGTAGCGGGCGGCGATAACATCTTTGTAGTGCAAGGTGTCACGGTCGAGTGCCAATTGTTCGAGGGCTTGATGTGCCACACGAATCAAAGTACCACCGGGAGTTTCGTAGACGCCGTGGCTCTTCATGCCCACCAAGCGATTTTCGACCAAGTCAATCCGGCCAATGCCGTGCTTGGCGCCGAGATCGTTGAGGGTGCTGAGCAATTTGACCGGTCCCATGACTTCGCCATTGACGGTGGTGGGAATACCCTTGACGAAGCCGATTTCGACGTATTCGGCTTGATCGGGGGCATTCTCGGGGGACACGGTCAAGGTGTGCATCACTTCTTCGGGCTCGTTCCAGGGATCTTCGAGGATGCCGCCCTCGTGGGACATGTGCCAAATGTTGCGGTCGCGGCTATAAATCGACTTGATGGTGGCTGATACCGGCACGTTGTGCTCGGCGGCGTAGTCGAGGGCATCTTCGCGGGAGCGGATGTTCCACTCGCGCCACGGGGCAATGACTTTGAGTTGGGGAGCGACAACCATGTAGGTCAATTCGAAACGCACTTGGTCGTTGCCTTTGCCAGTACAACCGTGACAGAGAGCGTCGGCGCCTTCGAGCAAGGCGATTTCGGCTTGGCGCTTGGCAATCAATGGGCGGGCCACTGAGGTACCGAGCAAG
>CALFIC010000144.1 GCA_937876225.1 uncultured Chloroflexota bacterium
TCGTTGTGGTGCCATGGGGTCATCGGGGGGCGCCATGGGATCATCGGGGGTGCCATGGAATGACACCCGAACATAATGGGGGGCGTCATGGGATCATCGGGGGTGCCATGGAATGACACCCGAACATAATGGGGCCCCCCCGTAAGATCGTCGGGGCGTTCGTTGGGGTTAATCTCAGTGTGGCATTGTGTGTATGATTGACTGCTATAATTACCGTAAATATTGTTAAGGCTTTTTGTTATGCCACATACCCAGTTTGTTGGGAAGCGGATATTGGTAGTAGATGACGATACCGGTATCCGTGAAATTATTGTCGAATATTTGCGCCATACGGGGTTTTGGGTTCTGGAAGCCGAAAACGGTGTGGTTGCGCTCCAGATCTGCGAGTCCCACCAATTTGATTGTATTTTGTTGGATCTGACGATGCCCGAAATGGACGGTGAGACCTTTTTACACACATTTCGGCGTACCAACCATACCCCGGTGATTATTGCATCAGCACGTATCAGCGAAGACGACAAAGTACATTTTTTGGAAATCGGGGCAGATGACTATGTGGTCAAGCCTGCCAATTTACGTGAATTGGTGGCCCGCATGATTGCGGTGTTGCGCCGCAGCACGCAGACCAGCCAACAGGTGTTGCAAACAGACACAATGTCACTCGACCCCAGCCGTCGTAGCGTGCATATGGGTGAGCGCGAAGTGCTTTTTACTCAGACCGAATATCTGATATTTTCGCATTTAATGATCCAAAAAGGAAAACCGCTCAGTCGCTTTGAATTGGCTGATATTGTGTTCGAAGATACGTCGATATTTGGTAATTATCGCAGTATTGATGTCCATATTCGCAATATACGCAAAAAAATCGAATTAGATCCGGAAAATCCGGTCTATATTGTGATGAAATATGGGATTGGATATATGTTCAATGAGTAATAATCTCCCGCCAGACAACAGTATATTTTTTCCATTAGCTGCCCGATTTAAACTCAAAAACTTCCGTGCGCGTGTGATTGCACTGCTGTATATTGCGACAGTGCCATTGATTATCGTTACGACGATTTGTTTGTGGTGGTTGATGCAATATTGTGTCGCGCCCCCGCAAATTGGCGTGCCGATGGTCGCTCAATGTGCCACGGCACCGTATTGGGTGTGGGCGGCAATTGTGCTTTGTGCGATGATTTACACCTATTTGTTGGCGCGTGATGCCTTGACTCGTTTGGACTATATTAGAACCACAATTGTGCGCTCGTTGACGACCAATCAATGGGCTGATGACACTGGATCACAGACCATGTCAAACGATATGGTGCAATTTATCGGCGATATCGAAGGCCTCAGTAGTGAAGCACACAAACGTATCAGCCAATATCAACAAATTCATGCCAATATGACGCATGAATTACGCAACCCCCTGCATACCGTGGGGCTGGCGATTGATAGTATGCGCGCCCAAGTGATTGCGCCGACGCCCCAAATGTTGGGATTACTGTATGGTGAAATTCAACGGGTTCACCGGTTGGTTGATGATATGCAGACGCTGTCGTTGCTTGATCTCGACAAATTTCAAATCATTCCTCAATCAATCCCCCTTGCCGATATCGTGGGGTATGTGGTGGCAAATAAATCAGTAACAGCCAATGTCAAACACATCACACTGGTGGTTGACCCGTCTGATGAAGGACTGATTGTCGATGTCGATCCAGACCGCGTGATTCAAGCGTTGATGAATATTATTGACAATGCGATTCGGCATAGTCAGCCCCAGAGTCAGATTCAGATTGGCTATGGTAAGCGCGGCAATCAACTCTGGATGCGAGTAACTGATACAGGTAATGGGATTACCGCCGACGAATTACCGCATCTGTTTACGCGGTTTTATCGGGGAAGTACCCCGCGTGGCCAAGGCTCGGGGCTGGGACTTGCGATTGTGCAAGCGATAGTCACCGCCCATCGGGGCACGGTGACGATTGATTCGACGGTGGGGGTGGGTACTGCCGTCATAATTACCCTACCAGTGTCGTGATATACAACGCGCCGAGGCAATTGCCTCGGCGCGTTGTATCCCAGTGGTAATCGTTAGATGGTTTGGCCGGCATAATCTTGGGCGCGGAAGAAGTGCCCCGTGGTGCCGTCGGTGAGCAAGGCGGGCACCAATGCGCCAGGTAGCACAGACTCGACGGCGCCGGGAGCGTTGGGGCCACCCAAGTCGGTGCGCAACCAGCCTGGATCGAGTAGGTTGATGAGCACGCCCGCTGGTGCCAGCTTGCCGGCGGTGTCGGTGACAAATTTATCGACGGCCGCCTTCGAAATCGAGTAGGCAATTAACTCGGGTTGATCTTTGATGCCCGACGTCAGATTGATGATGCGTCCCCAGCCGCGGCTGACCATGCCCGGAATCAGGTTGTGGCAGATGTGGATGAGGGCGGTGACGTTGACGGCAAAGCTGCGCTCGAAATCTACCACTGGGATGTTTTGCCAGTCGCCGCGGTAGGGGGTCATGATAGCGGCGTTGTTGTAGACGATGTCGATGCCAGGGGTTTGGCTGTGCACACTAGCTAGCATGGCATCGACTTGGGCGATGTCACTCAATTCGGCGGCCACTTGGATGACCTGTACGCCAGTGGCGCGCAGATCGGCAGCCAACGCGTCGGTGCCGGCGGTGTCACGGCTATGCAATACCACGTTGCAGCCATAGCTGGCGAGCCCCATACTGACTTGGCGCCCGACGCCCCGACTGGCACCGGTAATCAACGCCCACTTGCCGCGAATATCAGCTTTTTGCATGATACATGTCTTTCTTGTCAAAACGAATTATGCATAATTGGTAAGCGCTTTCCAACGCTACAAGAAGCATTTTAGCGTGGATTTGGGATTTCGGCAATACCGCACGGGCAGAATGCATTGCATTCTACCCGTGCGGTGAGATTGATGAATTCAATTCCTACAGTGTCGCCGTGCCTCCTGCAGGGATATGCACTGCCCCGCTCGGTAAATTGATGACGCCACTGACGCCGGCTGGTAAGGTCACCCGCCCGCGCAAGACGCCGTGATCGCGCCAAAAGGCGCTGTGGATATGGCCGTTAGGGTGAGGAGTAACGGCACTGACTCGTTGTAATGGACCCAGTTGTGGCGTGATAGCAACCTGGGTAAAGCCGGGAGTTGCGGGTCGTACCCCTACCAACGTGGCGTGGTAGTGGAACAAGGGGTGAGCGCCCCAGGCGTGACAATCCGAGCGGGACGGCTCGGGCATTTCGACGGTGGTTTTCAGCCCTTGAGCTGGCAAATCAAACCAGAGTTGCATGCGCTGCAACAGCTGGTCGATGGCCCCCATGGTACGGTAGGTTTCGAACAGATAATGACTGAAATAAATCGTCGCACGCGCCATGTCGGGGCGCGTCAAGAGCGCCTGTTGCATTTTGGCGATATGGCTGGGTTTGGCGATGCCACTCAGGATGGCGAGGCATTGGGCATGCTCACTCACCAACGATTCTCCTGCCACTTCGTAATAAACGCCGGCGGTCTCGTCCCACAAATGGGCGTCGAGGGCATCGCGGGTTTGAGCGGCATGGGCGCGCCAGCGCGTGGCCATACTGGCTTCGCCGTAGTGCGTTTCGAGGTCGGCGGCCAGCTCGAGGGTGTAAACGAGGTGCCAGTTAATGGTGGCACAGGGGTGGCGGTCGGCGAGGGGCGGCATGCCTCCTTGCCAGTCTGGCACCCAGTCCACAAAGTTCCAGCCAGCAGGTGGGTTGATGAGCCCGTCAGGACGACGTTGTGACAAAAAGGCGTCTAGCACGTTGCGGATGCCCGGCAACATGGTTTTGACCAGATCGGCATGCGTGCGCCAATAGGCGATGTCATGCACCATGGCAATCCACCACAGCGAAAAGGGCGGGATGATTTGTTGCACACGACTCGGGTAGCGTGATTGGGTCAAATTGCTGGGAATGCGTGATTGATGAAACAATTTGATGGCCTTGGCCGGCAAACGGTCGTCGCCGGTGAGCACATGGGTGACCAGCGCTTCGAGGCGGGTATCGCCCACATACATGAGTTGCTCGTAGTAGGGGCAATCCATGTAGGTTTCGTGGGCACACATCTGCAACACCCGTTGCATCATGGGGATAACTGAGGTCAGGCGTGGATCGTCACAATCAAAGGTGCCGCTGAATTGGAACGGATAGCCGGTTTCGGCGATGGTGATGCGCTCGATGACGAGTGGTGTCTCTGCGGTGGCGACACAGATTTCGATGTAGCGTCCCGATTGCCACCACAAACTGGTATGAGTGGCATTGGCTGAACCATCACTGATAAAGGTATCGCCGACGCCATTAAAAAATTTGCCGTTGATTTCGTTGCGGTTGGTTTTGACCCGAAAAAACTCTGCAGGATTACTACTCAGTGCCTCTTCCCAGTCGATGCGCACGCTGGCGTCTCGCCCGCCACTAATGATGAGTTGGGGATACGCACAGACATATTCGTCAATGTCGATGATGACCCGTTGAATGGTATGAGCGGGGATGGTGAGGGGCGCCGTGCCATTGAGCAGCGCTTGCCACCCCTCATACAGATTTGTGCGGTCACGAGTTGGGTCAACGGCTTGGTGCATGCTTTGGCTGGCTGGGGTATCGTCGATATAGCGTACGTTGCCCAGATTGCGTGAGTCGTGGCGCATGGGGGGCAGTGGGGCGGGCTGGAGGTGTTTGCCACTGCCTAGCTCATAATCAATCAAACTATCTTCGCCATGATAGACACTTAGTGTTGGTTGCCAATCAGTGCCTGCGCCGTGTTGCCAATCCCAGTTGTGTTGACGGGCATCAAAAATAATATTGCAGCCAGTACCCCAGGCTTGCTTGGGCGGGGTAAAGCTGTAGCTACTCAGTGATTTGGCCTGCCATGGGGCGCTACCGGTGGCGACGGTGGAGTTCCATTGGTCATTACTCGCCACGATGAAGCTATGGCTATGGCCGATCTGGGCATAGGCGGCCTGATCGCCGAGGCTCCAGACGAGCGCGGCCAAATGATGAATACCGGCGCCAAGTGTGAGGGTGTGACTGTGGTAATGCCACATGCTTTTGTCGCCCCGCTCGGGTCCACGACTGAGGCATTCGCCATTGACATAAAACTCAAATCGTTCATCGCCACTCACCTGTACCGGGATAGTGCTCGGGGCGGTGAGAGTGATGGAGAGGTGAAACACGGTTACTTGGGGTGGGGTGGCGGCGCTGCCGCGAATCCATTTGGCGGGCCATCGTCCATGTTGATGCCATTGCGTCATTGCAGTGCCTGTTTTCTTTTGGCAAAAAGGATATGGCAATATTATACAACCGTACAAACGCAGCAGGCTGCGTCTGTACGGTTGTGTCCTCTGCGTACCCTGTGCGCGACAATAAAGATATTAGCGTTGTGCCCAGATCACCAAGGCAGCCACGAAATCTCGCAAATGGTCACGGACTTTGTGGTCTACCAGTTCGCCATCTTTAAATGTCTCGCTCAAACTAATCATCAGCTCCGGTTGAGGCATGATGAGCATGCGACAGCCGTTGAGCATGGTGCGGAGCATGACGAGTGCCCGTACGCCACTAAATTTGCCACCGCCGACACTAAATGCTGCGACCGGTTTTTTGGCGAGGGCTGACTTCATGAATGGTCGTGACGCCCAGTCGAGGGCGTTTTTGAGCACGCCTGGCGGAGCATGGTTGTATTCGGGGGTGGCGATAAGGACGGCGTCAGCCTCACGGATTTGTTGGCGTAGCCGCAACACACTGGCTGGCGTGGTGCTTTCGTCGGCGGGATCCAACTCTTCGTTGTAGAGCGGCAAATCACCGATTTCGGCGATGGTCATGGTGACATCTGGTCCGAGCAGTTTTTGGGCTTCGATGACGAGCGCCCGTGTGTATGACTTTGAGCGAATGCTCCCCACAATTGCGACGATATGCATGAAATTCATTAATCCTTTATTTGCGTGTTTGGGTGGTATATACCCAGACGGCTACGATGCCAGCGACGATGTGCATCAGACCAAGCGAGATTTTGTCACCAGTAGCGGGGACTTCGAGCACGCCAACCATTGATACGAACACAAATACGCCGGCGACAATTTGAAAGAGTCGGACGGGGTTGGCACTGATACGGTTGAAAATGGCCAGGACGCCGCCACCGATGAATGTCGTGATGGTGGTGGCCAAAATGACTGCGATCAATGGCACTTGCATCATGCCACTCGCATCAGCCATGCTGGGGTCCATGGCGGGGACACTCAGCGTCAGCCCCGTTTGGAGGGCGATGAACCAAATGATGAGATTGGCGATACTGCCAATTAGGGCACCGATGGCGCCAGCGCGCAGGATTCGTGCGGTGTCGACCTTCATAATTAGACTTTCTCGATGTGTGCAGTTGCACCGGCGGTATATATATATCGATATGGGGGAATTCCGTTGGCCCATAGTGATATCAGGATATGTGCACACTATCGAAGGTATTTCGATAGTGTGCTAGTGAAAAATTACGAGCAATCGGTGGTGAATTCACCGTTTTCACCATTGCTCACTACCCGCTGTAGCCATTGATTCAATAGTGCAAGCTCTGCAGGCGTGAATCCAGCAAACAACGTGGCGGCGACTTTTGCATGAATGTCGGCTACACTCTCGCAGACCCCATCCCCACATGCGGTGAGGGTGATGTACTTGACCCGCGCATCACAATCACTGGTATGTTGCTCTATAAAACCATTTACGAGCAAGCGATCTATTAAGCCAGCCAAGGTGGCCGAACGTACGCCGAGGATTTGTTGGAGCTGACGTTGTTCGATTTGCTGCGCTTGTTTGACCTGGAGCAAGAGGTCAAGTTGGGCGGTGGTGAGATTGTGTGCTGCGAGGGCAGCATCTACGCGTTGCTTTCCAGCATGGTATGAGCGGCGTAACCAAAACAATGGACAATCCATAAATACCTATCCTTTTTGCTAGCACGCTAGCATAATACTGAATATTTAGGCACGTGTCAAATAGGTATGCAAGTGTCCGTTTATAGGCTAAATTTTTGTATACCAAACGTATAGCAATTGCATGAAAATGTAGACAATTTGCATAAATAGTTACAATATTTTGCAAACCTATTATTCAATTTGTGCATGATATAATCGCTTCCAGAACATCAACGCACATATCAAATACCATTTTGCCATAACCGTTCCTGTTCATTCATTGCAAAGCATTTGTCAATAATTCAATCTGACATCATGCAAAGGAGCATCGTTATGCGGCGGATTGTAGTAACAAGTATGTTGGTAGCTTGGTTGGCCTATGCCGCATGGCATCATGTCTGGACGGTGGCATTGATCATGCAGTATCAAGGCCTAATTACGGTTTGTGCATTGATTGCTGGAGTGCTCTTCGTTGCCATATGGACGGCGCCACGGTGGCGTGTACCGGTTGATTTGGCATGGCAGATGGCATTGTTCCCAGGGATGGGGATGAGTCAGGCCATGTTTTTTGATAATGATGATGTATGTGTGGCTGATACCGTTGATGCAGTCGAGGTTCGATTGTGACAGCGGTATTACCTTTTTCGGGATTAGTTGGTGTTGCGGCTGCGCACGACGCCTTGCGGATATTGGCCGTTGACCCGCGCTTAGCGGGGGTTGCAATTGGTGCGCCGGTGGGTTCGGGTAAAAGCACGTTAGCCCGTTCGAGCACCGTGTTGTTTGGCAAGGCGACGCCGTTTGTCGAATTACCACTGGGCTGTGACGAAGACGCCTTGCTGGGCGGAATTGACATTGAAGCGACGATGCGCACGGGGCAGCGGGTGGCACGACCGGGATTGCTTGGGCGAGCCAATGGGGGGGTGCTGTATGTTGATGCGCTCAACCTCGTGCCTGACGCCGTGACGAATATATTGTTGGGTGCAATGGACACGGGCGTGGTGCAACTCGAGCGCGAAGGAATGAGCCAGCGTATCGCCAGCCGCTTGTGTGTGATTGGGACGTATGATCCTGCCGAAGGCTTGCCCCGTCGGCATTTACTTGATCGCATGGGATTGTTGGTATTGTTGCCTCGTGAATCTGACGTGGCAGAGCGGCACGAAGTATTGTGCCGCCATCAACAACGCGACATGCGCCAATGGCACGAAATGTCAGCACTCGAAGCGGGTGTGATTGCCGAAGCCCGGCAATTATTGCCCCAAGTCACCATTACCCGAGAACAACAACAGCAGCTCGTCGACCTCGCATTACGGGCCGGTGCCGAAGGGCAACGGGTCGATTTGTTTGCGGTGGCGACGGCCTGTGCAGCGGCAGCGCTCGATTTGCGCATGACAGTCAACCATGATGACCTCGACCTCGCTGCCCGCCTAGTGATTTTGCCACGAGCGACCCGTGATATCGTCGATGCGGCTCCACCACCCCCACCACCCGACCAAACACCCCCGCCGCCCCCGCAACAACCACCGCCGCCGTCGGATGAGCCCAACCAACAAGCGCCACAGCCACCACCACCCGATGCTAATCACGAAGGTGATGATGGTGATAGTCAGGCGCCGACCCAACAATCCGAAGAAATGGCCATTCCCGAAGACGAAGTGTTGACGGCATTGACCACCGAGTTGCCGCTGAGTCTCAATGATTTGCCATTCCGGAGTGTGCGCAAAGGGCGGGCCGGGTCACGGGGGATGGTCGAAGGGACACGTGGGCGGCATATCCGCAGTAATAGTGGTGACCCGCGGCGGGCCCGCATCGATGTATCGGCGACGTTGCGGGCGGCGGCGCCGTGGCAACCAATGCGTAAACAGACCCAACACAGCGAGCGGATTTCCTTGCGGGCTGATGATGTGCGGGTCAAGCGCTACAAAAGCAAAGCAGGCGTGTTGTTTTGTTTCGTGGTGGATGCGAGTGGCAGTATGGCGCTCAATCGCATGCGCCAAGCCAAGGGCGCCGTACAACATTTGTTGCAACAAGCGTATGTACATCGTGACCGAGTGGCCTTGCTAGCCTTCCGGGGTAATGAATGTGAAATGCTGTTGCCCCCATCGCAAAGCGTAGAGCTAGCACGACGGTCGTTAGACGTGTTGCCTACTGGTGGGACTACGCCGTTGGCGGCGGCCTTGCTGGGGACAATCGAAGTGGCGCGGCAAGCGCGTACCCGTGGGATTCTGCAGTGCGTGGCGTTGTTTTTGACGGATGGGCGGGGGAATGCACCGTATCAACGGGGTGTCGATATCGCCGAAGAAATTGCAATTTTGGCGAATGCAGTGGCCAACGAAGGAGTGAAGTCAGTGGTGATTGATACGCAACGCAATTATCTCAGCCGTGGTGAAGGGCGTAAATTGGCTGGGCAATTGCGCGGTGAATATATTTATTTGCCACAGGCGAGTGGGGGCGAAATCGCCAATGTGGCGGTGAGTTTGACACAATAATCCCCACTCTGTCTGGTGACGGAGTGGGGACGGGTAGACGGACGATTAGTGGGTGCTGGTGGGCTTCCAGCTGAACCAGGTCATTAATACTGACAGGCCAACGGGAACGAAAAAGAGCAATTCCACGAGTAATATCACGATCGTACGAGCCATGCGAGCCTCCTTTTACTATGCGGTACTTGCCAATACGCACAATGCGCTACACTGGATGTAACAAGATTGTGTATTAATGCAAAAGAGGAAGATATGCCGACAATTACGATGATCAATGGCATGGAACGTTTCAATGCCCATGTGTGGCGTGAAGTATCGGCGCTCCTGCAAAAAGATAGCGTGGCAGTGCGCATTTTGCGCTTTCATGATGGTCATGTGCATACGCAAGATGAGGCGCTGGCCAAAGCAATTGCTGAAGCAGATGTCGTGTTTATTTCGCTCATTAATGATCGTGATGATGCAGACTGGTTGACGGCGCAACTCAAGCGGAGTGGGGTCAAGACGGTTTTTGCTTACGAAA
This sequence comes from uncultured Chloroflexota bacterium, assembly GCA_937876225.1. Taxonomy (GTDB): domain Bacteria; phylum Chloroflexota; class Chloroflexia; order Chloroflexales; family Roseiflexaceae; genus UBA965. Next base: position 9,923 of record CALFIC010000144.1, read on the forward strand.
GTATGCCCGAAGTAATGAGCTTGACGCAAGTGGGCGATTACCGGATTGATTCGAGCAAAAATTCGGGTATGCCCAAGCCAATGCAAGCGATTTTGCGCTTGATTACCAAAGGGCGTGACGAAGATACATTGTATGCCTATACCAAATTAACCAAGGCGGCAGCGAAATTATTGCCGCTGATGCCGGCCAAGCTCAAAGATTTCCGTACCTGGTTGAGTGTGAATATTTATTGGAACCAACCAGATGCGGTGAATTTGTCACAAATGATTCGGTTGATTTTGCGTGATTGTCTCAACATCAAAGTGAGTGTGGCGCCGGTACGCACGATTCCGCAAATGGGCTGCTTTCATCCCGATACCGACGAATTATTTGCCGACAACAACGAATACATCCGTTGGGCGCTCAAGACGAAGCGCTACCGCCGTGGGCAACCGTTGGTGGCGTTGTTGGTGTTCCGCAAGCATTTGTTGCAACAACAAACCTACCCCAACGACTTGATTCGGGCACTCGAAGCCAAAAACTTGGCCGTGCTGCCGATTTTCGTCAGTGGCATCGAAGCCCACGTGGCGTTGCGTGATTGGGTTGCCAAAGAAAAAGTCGACTTTGTGATTAGTACCATGGGCTTCAGTGTGGTAGGTGGTCCGGCAGGATCGACGCGTCCGGGGGCCAATCACGACATTTCGGCTGAAATTATGAGTGGCATTGACGTGCCGTACATGGTGGCACAACCGTTGCTGATGCAGTCACTGAGTGATTGGAAGAGCAACGGCGTATCGCCGATGCAGTCAGTGATTTTGTATGATTTGCCCGAAATGGATGGTAGTATTTCGCCTATCGTGATTGGTGCCGTCGAAGACAATACGCTCGTTACCATTCCCGATCGTATCGAGCGGGTGGCGACGATTGCGGAGCGCTGGGTGCGCCTGCGTCGCAAACCCGCCCAAGAGCGGCGCGTCGCCATGGTGCTGTATAACTATCCCCCAGGGCTTGGGCGCTTGGGAACGGCGGCGTTGTTGAATGTGCCGGCTACGTTGCATTCACTCTTGACTCGCCTCAAAAAAGAAAATTACAAGGTTGCCAATTTGCCTGAATCGGTGGCAGAATTGACCAAACGGGTGGCGGCCATGGAAGGTGGCCAAGGTGACCATGTGGCCTTTGCCGTAGCCCAAATGCGTGAAGTCATCCCTGACGCCTTGTTGCGCCGCATCGACAACAAATGGGGCGCGGCCCCAGGTGAAATCGCCCCCAAGGGGCGTGATGCCATTCGCCTCGATGGCTTCGAGCTGGGCAACGTGTTTGTGGGTGTACAGCCACCCTTGGGGGTGCCAGGTGACCCGATGCGGATGTTGTTTGATCATGAATATGCGCCGCACCATCAATTCCTGGCCTTTTATCGCTACTTGATCGACGTCTGGCAAGCCGATGCGATTGTGCATGTGGGCATGCATGGGACTGCTGAATGGTTGCCAGGTTTGCAGTTGGGGTTGACGGGTGATTGTTGGCCCGACATCGTGATGGGCGACATCCCGCAACTTTATTTGTATCCGCTGAACAATCCAGCCGAAGCCAATATTGCCAAACGCCGTGGCGGGGCGACGGTGATTAGCCACTTAATTCCCCCCTATGCCCGGGCCGGTTTGTATAAGCAATTGGCACAATTACGAGTTGAGATTGCCAATAAAGCCACTGTTGAAACGGTGACGGCGATGTTGCCCGAGTTACCCCAAACCGCCGGTGAGGCGCCGGTGGCCTATATGGCGCGGGTAACGCGTTATCTTGATGATTTGGAGCAACGTCTCATCCTTGATGGCTTACATGTACTCGGTGCCCACATGTCACGCGACCGCGCCCAAGCGTTGCTTGAATCAACGCTTGATGTGGCGCGTAATGGTCAACCAGGCCTGATGCAACACATCCTCGAAGCGGGGATTGACACGGCCTCGGCACCTGCGGTACGGACGGCCTTTGTGGAGCGGGTAGTGCTCGGGCGTGAATCGCTTGAAGCCTTTTGGCGCAACTATTTCGGCAAAAATGCGTCAGCAAATCTGCAAACGATTGTTGATCATGGCCGCGAAATTTTGGTCCGTCTCGAAGAAAGTGGCGATGAGCTCGATGTGGTCGTGCACGCCCTCAACGGCGGCTATGTGTTGCCTGGTAAGGGTGCTGATCCGATTCGAGCAGGGGCGGCTGGATTGCCGAGTGGGCGCAACATTCACAGTATCGACCCGTGGCGCTTGCCGAGCGATGCGGCGATGGCGCGTGGTCTGCAAATGGCCGATCAGCTGATTGCGGCGCACGTTGCTGAGCATGGTAGTATGCCCGAAACTGTGGCATTGACGCTGTGGGCCCTCGACACCATCAAATCGGAAGGGGAAAGCATCGGCGTGGTGCTGGGGTTGATTGGTGCCACGCCGGTGCGTGATGGCCAAGGCAAGATTTACCGCTTCGACTTGATCCCGCTCAACAAATTGGGACGTGCCCGGGTCGACGTAGTGCTCGACATCAGTAGTATCTTCCGCGACAACTTCCAGATGCAACTTGATTTAATCGATGATTTAGTGATTCGGGCCGCCAAAAGTGGTGAACCGGCCGACAAAAATCCCATTGCCGCTCACGTGGCTGCCATGCAAAAACAAGGCCAGACGTTTGAAGCAGCCACGGCGCGCTTGTTTACCCAGGCGCCTGGTGAATACGGCACCGGGGTGGATATGGTGGTAGACGAAAGTCAATGGGATAATCGGGCAGATTTGGCATCGATTTATGTGCAACGGAGTGGCTTTGCCTACGGTGGCAAGCGGGGTGGCGAAGCAGCCCAAGCCACTTATCGCAGTTTGTTGGGGACGGTTGAGCATGTGTTCCAAGCCATTGATAGCGTCGAATACGGCTTGACTGACATGCAACACTACTATGGGCATAGTGGGGCGGTGCAGTTGGCGGCCAGCTTCGAAAGTGGCAAGAACGTCAGTTTGAGCTATGCCGAAAGCTTTACGGGCCGTACTACCCTCACCAAAGCTAAGCAGATGGTAAGTATGGAAGTCCGCACCAAGGTGCTGAACCCACGTTGGTTTGAGCCGTTGCTCGCGCAAGGGTATGCGGGTGCTACTGAAATCGCCAATCGTTTTACCAATGTATTTGGTTGGGGAGCGGTAGGTGACAGTGTCGAAAATTGGGTGTTTGACGGTATGGCACAGACATTCATCCTCGACGAAGATGTGCAACGGCGCTTTGCGGCGGCCAACCCACACGCCGCCAAGGCTGCAGTACAACGCTTGCTCGAGGCGAATGGGCGTGGGATGTGGAAGTGTGACCCAGCAATGCTCGCGCAGCTCCAACAAATTTATGCCGACCTCGAAGATCGTTTGGAAGGGGTCGTAGCGTAGGGAATGAAAAAGCGGTATGGCTGGCAAAACGCCAGCCATACCGCTTTTTTGTTTTTGAAGATAGATGTGCGTGGTGAAAGTCACACAACATGCACAGATATGGTGCCGCTAGGAAGTTTTTGTAAAAGGGTAACGGTTACATGACCCCAAAATCGTCGCCATCATCAGTGAGGAGTTTGTCGATTTCGGCTTGCGAGATGGGTAAGCCGCGTTGTTGGCGCCATTTACGGTACCAACGGATATTGTTGCGTACGGCGGTTTCGACTTCTTGGGGATTGAGGTCGGGGACTTTTTGGCGGAGCATGGCGCTAACACTTTGGCGTTCGTCGCCACTCAGACTCGTCATCCCGGCGATGATGCGCTCGGCGCGAATAAAAAAGATTTCGCGTTCGAGGGCGGGGAATGCGTCGTCGATTTGGCGAATATTGCCGAGATAGCAAATGGTGCGCTGGCGCGGTTGGCCGGCATCATCGCGGTAACTCTCGACAAGGTAGGCGTCAAAAAACGATACATTGGCGGTGTCGGCGTTTTTGTGATGGCGCACAATCCAGCGAATGTACATAATGCATTCTCCTCATGACATCAACGATGACGGATCACGCCTCGTTGGGCACAAACGGTCCGTAGGGGACACTGACTACAACGGGGTGAGGTGGGGTGGCATATTTGCTGACCAAGAGTGACCAGCAAGCCATTGATTGGAATCCAAAAGGCACTTGGTAAGGCTTGCCGGAGCACCTGTTCGGTTTCTTCGGGGGTGGTGGTGTCGACATATCCCCAGCGATTGCAGATACGATGGACGTGGATATCGACACAAATTGCGGGGATGCCAAAGCCGATGGCGAGCACGAGGTTGGCCGTTTTGCGCCCAACGCCGGGGAGTGCCAAGAGCTGGGTCATATCGGCAGGGACTTCGCCAGCATGCTGGGTAATGAGTTGCTGGCAAATCGCCAAGATATCGCGGGCTTTGGTGCGATAAAACCCTACGGGATAGATGAGTTGCGCCACTTCGTCGACACTGAGGGTGACCATGGCCTGGGGTGTATCGGCTACCGCAAACAACCGCGGGGCTGCGACAGCGGTGGTATCGTCACGGGTGCGCAAGCTGAGCAGGGTAGCGATTAACACTTTGAAGGGCCCCGCTGCGTGCATTTGGTCAATCAGCGGTTGCGGCAGTCCGACCAGCGCCGTTTGTAGTTGCATTAAGGTGGCTACAATCGGGAAGTCGCTGTTCATGGCGTGTGTTCGGTTACAGATAGATTGTCGAAATCAACTTGGGCGGCAGTTTTGGCACAAATCACGATCATTCCCACGCTTCCGGTGGGTGATTGGCCGATATTGATTGCGCCTACATCAATGTCGTTGATTTTGAGCGATAATTCGCCTTTACGCAAATCCATATCAATGGTGTTGGTGACGCCAGCACCGGTATGAAAGGCTTTGATAATCACGGGGTCGATGTAGGCTTGGTCTTTGCCGTCATTGCTATTGCGGACGATTTGGATTTGGCCAGCGCCATTGAAAATGACCATAGTATGGCCAAAATCACCTTTGTCGCCAAATAACAAGCCATAGGCGATTTGTTTGGGATCGCCGGATACAATCGTGCCATCGACTTTCATGTGGAAGTCTTGGACTTCGGTTTTGGCGCGGGGCAAGGGATTTTGCCAGACGGAGACGTTTTCGGAAGAAATAATGTGATATTTGCCGTCGCGACTATACGACCCGCCTTGACTAAAAATTGCCGTGGTGGGGGAGTCGAATTCATCGTGGAATGTTTTGCCGGCGGTATGACCAATGACATTATCGAAATTTATGGCTAAATCACCACTTGTAAAAGTAGTGGCTGCTAAGGTAAGTTGGCCACTTGTCGGCGATAAATCACTGATGGTGGTGAGTTTGATGCCGTTGACATAAAAACTTACTTGGGTGCCACTTGCAACCACCTGTAATTGGTTGGTGGCATTGAGACCTGGGGCGATATGATGGGAAAACTGCCAGGGAGTAATGTCGCTGATATCGCCAAATGACGAGCGAATGATGCGCCAATAACCACGGGCATTGATAGCAGCCATGATATAGGAATCGGTGGTGTTTTGGCGAAAGCGAATGCCATAGGCTGCATCATCGCCACCGCGCGTTTGTGTGACATCGACTTGGAGGTCAAAATCGCTGACGCGACTGCCAATACTGGGGTCATCGGCAATCCCTGTCCAGAGCGTATAGACTTCGGACTGGGGTAGGAATAATTCGGTTTGGAGTTGGTTATTGTGGACGGCCACGTAGGATTGATCCCAGAGTGGCGAGGGGGTTTCAAAGGCATCGCTGATTTTGAGTGGCCGGGCGATATTGTTGTTGGTGAGTTGTTGGCGGGCTAGAGGGGCATCGGCAGCGGGAGTAGTATTGAATCGTTGGATGCGCTGGGGTAAATCGGGCACAACCACAATCATGCACCCAAGGAGGATTATTTCAAAGACAATTATTCCAATCAGGGAGTAGATACTCCGCATCATGACTCGGCGACTAGAAAACCCCATAATACATACCTTTTCATGCGAATCGTTGTTCGATCCACAGCAAACCGATAATGAATAATTCGACCACTTTATCGAGGAATGCGATGAGTGCGCGATCACCTAAGATGAGCCAAAGTACCAATGTCGCGATTGTCCAGCTGCGTAACACGAATACCACGTGGTCCCGATTGAAGCGATTGCCTGGGTTGGCATAGGCGATAGCAATCAAATAAAACCCAGTGGCAATCACGTAAAACCCCAGCAATCCTGCAGGGTACGCCAATACAATATGGATTGTGGCAGTGATTAAGATAAGGCAAAAAATGCTAAGTCGAACAATACGCTGCATAGACGTCTCTTTGTGGGGGATGCGGGTATCCGCATCCCCCGAACACATTGCTATTCGGCGGCAATAAAGCCAATGACTTGTGCACAGGCGCGTAAATCGGCTTGAGCACGAGTGATGGCATGGGTGGCCTGGGCTGCTAAAATTTGGTCAATCATCGATTTGATGTGCTGAATCCCTACGTGCATCTGCAAATCATCGTCGAGTGCGGCAAAGAATGCAGCCCGTTCGGCGCTGACATCCAAGGCGGGGGCGGCGACTGCTGAGGTGGCGCCGAGGGCAGCAACGAGGCGAGCGACGTCGTGTTCGGCGGCGGCGGCATCGGCGCGGATATAGTTGAAGTCTTCGCGGTAGGGGAATGATGCCAAATACCAGCGAATCGAATCAGGGCTTTGTTGCAACACGGCGTCGCGCACAAAAACCAAATTGCCTAACGACTTGCTCATCTTGTTGCCATCGAGCCAGGTCAAGCCACCATGCACCCAGAATTGTGAGAAGGGGCGTTTGTTGGTGTAGCCTTCGGTCTGGACGATTTCGGAGGGGTGATGGGGGAAGATGAGGTCGCGACCGCCACCGTGGACATCGAGTTGTTCACCCAAATAGCGGGTCGACATGGCGGTGCATTCGATGTGCCAGCCTGGGCGACCGGGGCCCCACGGGCTGGGCCAGGTGGGTTCGCCGGGGCGTGATACTTGCCACAACACAAAGTCGAGTGGGTTGTGTTTGTTGGGGTCGTTGGGGTTGTTGCCCCGTTCGTTGGCGGTTTTGAGCATTTGCTCATAGCCACCGAGACGGGCCATTTCGCCATAGGTGGGCTCACTGCTCACATCGAAAAAGACATTGCCGTTGCTGACGTAGGCTTTGCCGTTGCGGATGAGGCCTTCGATGATGGGAATCATGCCGGTGATTTCTTCGGAGACTTTGGGGAAGAAATCAGGGGCGATGAAGTTCATGGCGCGGCAGTCTTTGATGAATTGGTCGACTTCGCGTTTGGCCAAGGCGTCCCAGGCAATGTTGTCGCGGTTGGCGCGCTCAAACAAGGGATCGTCGACGTCGGTGACGTTTTGACAATATAATACCGAACCGCCTTGTGAACGGACATAGCGAATGAAAATATCAAAAATCAAAAAGGTATGGGCATGACCGATGTGCGTCGTATCGTAGGGAGTGACGCCACAAACATACAACGTCAAAGGGCGGTCTGTGGGAATCGTGAGGGTGGCTTTATGACCACGCAACGTATCATACAATTGCATAGAAACATCCTTGGTACGGTAAGCTGAGGTTGCAACTATTATACACTGTTTCGCGTTGATGTTCGGAATTTGCCGGTAATCAATATGGTAGGATGAATTCATTCATTACGATGATTTGGGGGAATTGTGCGTATTGGTATTGATATCAGTCGCTTAGCGACGACACAGCGTACCGGCACGGAGCGCTATACATGGGAAGTGTTGGCGGGTATAGCTGCGACCCCTGGTGATAACGATTATTGGTTGTATTGTCGCACCTTGCCTGCTGAGTTGCCTGCATTTGCTGGGCGTATGCAGGTGCGGGTGATGCCGTTTGCCCGTCTCTGGACGCATATCCGGCTGGCGTGGGAACTATGGCGCCAGCCGCCCGACGTGCTGTTTGTGCCGTCACACGTGTTGCCGTGGAATGTGCGTTTGGTGCGGGGGATGCGGGTGGTGACGACGGTGCACGATCTCGGATTTTTGCACTTCCCCCAGGCGCATACGCGTTTTCAAAACATCTATCTACGCCTGACGACGCGCTGGGCGGCCTGGGCGGCCGATAGGGTGATTGCGATTTCGCAGGCTACTGCCGATGATTTGGTGCGCTATACCGGCGTTGATCGCTGGCGGGTAGTGGTGATCCCCCATGGCGTCGCGCCGGTGTTTACGCCGTTAGCCAAAAAACCAATGCCGTGGGCGCGGTATATGGTGTATGTGGGCACATTGCAGCCCCGCAAAAACCTGGCGCGGCTGATTGAAGCCTTTGCGCGCGCCCACACCCACCCCGACACCCAATTGGTGATTGCGGGGCGGGCAG
>CALFIC010000145.1 GCA_937876225.1 uncultured Chloroflexota bacterium
ATTGGTCGGCGTATTTGTATTGGTCAGTGTCATCGTTGCAGTGTACGTACGGGTACTGGTCGGGGTACTCGTATTTGTCACAGTGCGAGATTCCGTGGCGGTACTGGTTGCCGTAGCAGTATTCGTCGCCGTGCGGGTATTGGTCTCCGTGACGGTGTTCGTTGTCGTCGCAGTATCTGTCGCGGTACGAGTATCGGTCACCGTGTTGGTTGCCGTACGGGTATCCGTCGCCGTGCGGGTATTGGTTTCCGTCACCGTGCTGGTTGCCGTGCGGGTATCCGTCGCCGTGCGGGTATCCGTCGCCGTGCGGGTATCCGTCGCCGTGCGGGTATCCGTGGGCGTATTAGTCTCTGTACGGGTATTGGTTTCCGTGCGGGTGTTGGTTGCCGTACGGGTATCTGTCGCGGTGCGGGTATCGGTGGGAGTACTGCTCACGGTCGGGGTATTGGTTTCCGTGCGGGTATTGGTTTCCGTCACCGTATTAGTTGCCGTGCGGGTATTGGTTTCCGTCACCGTGTTGGTTGCCGTACGGGTATCCGTCGCGGTGCGGGTATCGGTGGGAGTACTGCTCACGGTCGGAGTATTGGTTTCCGTACGGGTATCCGTCGCGGTGCGGGTATTGGTTTCCGTACGGGTATCCGTCGCGGTACGGGTATTGGTTACCGTACGGGTATCCGTCGCAGTGCGCGTGTCCGTGGGAGTACTGGACATCGTGGGGGTATTGGTTGCAGTGCGCGAGTTGGTTGCAGTGCGGGTATCCGTCGCTGTGGCAGTGCCAGTGGTCGTTGGCGTATTCGTGCTACTTGGCGTGCATGGCATACCAACTATCGTCGGAAAGATATTGGCCACACAATTACACAACCCGAGTTCCCCGTTGGGATTGTTGCCCCAGCAGTAGGCAATCCCATTTGATGCAAGGGCACAAGTGTGACTTGCGCCTGCACCGATGTCGACAACGATGGTTCCGACAGGCATCATCACTAGTACGGGTACAAGGCGATCAATGATAGTACCGTCACCAATCTGCCCGTTGTTCTGCCCCCAACAATAGGCAATCCCACTACTAGTCAGCGCACAGGTATGACTCCAGCCGGTGCTGATGGTGCTAAACGTGACCCCCGTGGGCATCGTCACGATGGTAGGGGTCGTCGCATTGGTGGTGGTACCATTCCCGAGCTGCCCGGTGGCGTTCCACCCCCAACAATACGCAATCCCACCTGCAGTAAGTGCACAGACATCATAACGACCCACACTTATCGACGTAAAGGTTACGCCGGTGGGCATCGTCACTGCGACCGGGATGGCGCTATTGGTGGTCGTCCCATTACCCAGTTGCCCAAAGGCGTTATATCCCCAACAATAGACGGTGCCACTGGATGTAAGTCCACAGGTGCTATAACCACTCGTGGCAATCGACGTAAACGTAGTCTCGGCTGGCATCGTAATAAGTACTGGGGTTGTGCTATCAACAGTGGTGCCATTACCGAGTTGATTCAACCGATTGGCACCCCAACAGTAGACATCACCACTGGCAGTCAAGGCACAGGTATGATAGATACCCACCGTGATTGAAATAAATGTCACACCAACCGGCATGGTCACCGCAACCGGGGTAGTACTGTCGCTGAGACTGCCATTCCCTAGTTGCCCAAACATATTGCCACCCCAACAATAGGCAGCACCGCTCGCAGTCAGGGCACAGGTGTTAGTCATACCAGAATAAATAGCGACAAAAGTCACTCCCGTAGGCACATTGACCGCAGTCGGATTCCCGCTCGAGATAACCGTCCCATTACCGAGTTGCCCAAAGATATTGTTACCCCAACAATAGGCGGCTCCCCCAGTGGTAATCGCACAATTATTGAATGCACCTGCATCGACGATTGTGAAACTTCCCCATGGAAAGGTCGGTGGTGTCACAGTTACACTAGGAGTAAGCGATTTGGTGGGGGTATTGGTGCGGGTCGGTGTACTTGTCACCGTGGCCGTGCGCGTCGATGTGCTTGTTACCGTACTCGTACGTGTCAGCGTTGGCGGCACACAACCCGAGCCAACAAGCGTAGGCACATTCCGATCGACCGTATCACACATGCCGAGCTGCTTAAAGATGTTCCAGCCCCAGCAATAGGCGGCACCCGCACTATTAATCGCACAGACGTGTTTCTGGCCTGCATCAATTGCCGTAAAAGTGACCCCAGTCGGCATGGTGACAGCCATCGGAATGTTGCTGTCGGTGGTGGTGCCGTTGCCGATCTGGCTTGCGTCGTTCTTGCCCCAACAATAGGTTGTACCAGTACTTGTGCGGGCGCAGGTTTGACTATCCCCTGTTGCAATCTGCGTAAACGTTACCCCAGTCGGCATAGTAACTGCCACGGGAATAGGGCTGTCGGTTGTAGTACCGTTGCCGAGTTGACTTATGTCGTTCTTGCCCCAACAATAGGCGGCACCTGCAGTAGAGATTGCACAGGTGTGATAAATACTCACATCAATCGCGGTAAAGGTGACGCCGGTAGGCATGCTGATTACCGTAGGTATCGGGCGATAGTTAGGGGTGATAGTACCAATGCCGAGCTCACCTCTGTTATTGCCCCCCCAACAATAGATTACACCGGTACTCGAAAGCGCACACGTATGATTGAGTCCTGCACCAATCGCCGTAAAAGTAACCCCAGCGGGCATGACAACAGCCACCGGTATGGTGCTATTCCGATTAATGGAGGGACTGTCGCCGAGTTGGTATATGCTGTTGCTCCCCCAACAATACGCTGTTCCGGTGGTTGTGAGCGCACAGTTATGCGAAGTGCCTGTTGAAATTGTGGTAAAGGTAACCCCGACGGGCATCGTGACCGCCACGGGAATATTACTGTCGGTCGTGGTGCCATTGCCGAGTTGACCATTGCCATTCCAACCCCAACAATACACCGTACCAGTGCTTGTGATGGCACAGACGTGAACCCCTGCCGCAGCCGCTGAAATCGATGTAAAGGTTACTCCAGGGGGCATCGTAACGGCCACCGGGGTGGCACTACTCGTCGTTGTGCCGTTGCCAAGACCATAATTACTGTTCGTACCCCAACAATAGGCATTACCCGCACTATTCAGGGCACAGGTGACAATATTACCCGTCGTAATCACGGTGAAGTTGCCCCATGGATTACTCCCTGGCACTAGCGTCGGGCTACTGGTTGATGTGCGTGTATTGGTGGAGGTATGCGTACTGGTAGGTGTCTGTGTCACGGTCGCGGTCCGCGTCGATGTGCTTGTTACCGTACTCGTACGCGTCGGCGTTGGCGGCAGACAACCCGAGCCGACAAGCGTAGGCACATTCCGATCGACCGTATCACACATGCCGAGCTCGCCAAAGAGGTTCCAGCCCCAACAATAGGCGTTACCCGCACTGTTAAGCGCACAGACGTCCATAGTCCCCGCATCAATTGCCGTAAACGTCACCCCCGTAGGCACGGTGACGGCCACAGGAGTCGTGCTATCGGTCGCGGTGCCGATGCCGATTTGGCCTTTATCGTTCTTGCCCCAACAATAGGTTATCCCCGTACTGGTTATCGCACAGGTGTGACCAGACCCTCCGGTAATCGTCGCAACGGTTGCCCCTCCAGGCATGGTGACGGCAACAGGAACCAAGCGATCAGTCGTCGATCCATCACCGATCTGGCCGACGCTGTTGGCGCCCCAACAATACACCGCACCAGTAGCCGTCAGGGCACAGTTATACCCCGACGCCGCATCAATCGATGTAAAGGTAACCCCAGCAGGCATGGTAGCGGCAGTGGCGTTCATGACGAACCCACTGTTCGAGCCATTGCCGATTTCACCACTGTAAGCCCGCCCCCAACAATAGGCGGCACCGGTCGTTGAGAGCGCGCACGAATGCGCCCCTCCTGCAGCTACCGCCTTAAATGTGACCCCAGCGGGCATGGTGACCGCCGTGGGGATATTTCTGGCACCATACGTGTTATTGCCGAGTTGCATTGTGACGCTGGAGCCCCAACAATAGGCTGCTCCGGTGGTTGCGAGCGCACAGTTGTGATATTGCCCTACAGAAAGTGCGGTAAAGGTGACCCCGTCGGGCATGGTGACCGCTACCGGAATGCTGCTATCGGTCGTGGTGCCATTACCCAGCTTACCATCGTAATTATATCCCCAACAATACACCGTACCCGTCGTCGTGAGGGCACAGCTATGCATAACACCCGCACCAATCGATGCAAAGGTCACCCCAGTGGGCATCGTCACGGCCACCGGAGCGTTGCTGTTGATTGTCGTACCGTTGCCGAGTGCGCCACTTTGATTACTTCCCCAACAATAGGCCTTACCCGCACTGTTGAGGGCACAGGTGGTTGAATACCCCGCCGCAATCGCGGTGAAGTTGCCCCATGGATTACTCCCTGGCACCAGTGTCGGGCTGTTGGTTGATGTGCGTGATTTGGTGAGCGTCTGCGTCACTGTTGCGGTCCGCGAGGGGGTATCCGTCTGCGTTGCGGTGCTCGTGCGCGTCTGGGTCGGCGTACTGGTATTCTCAGGACCAAATGCAAAGCAAACCAGCGTCGGTGTGTTGCGATTGACAAAATCACATACACCAAGTTCACCAGTAGAATTCATTCCCCAACAATAGGCGGTGCCAGTCGTCGTTAACAAGCACGCGTGTGCTACATTACTATCCCCGTAAGCGGAAATAGCAGTGAATGACACACCCGTCGGCATACTAATTGCGACAGGGGTGGTGCTAGAGCTTGTCGTCCCATTGCCGAGCGTGCCATAGTCATTGTGACCCCAACAATAGGCAGCGCCGGTGGTAGTTAGTGCACAGGTGAGATTTCCGCCATTTGCTATTGATTTATAGGAAACTCCAGTAGGCATAGTAACGGCCACCGGATTGGTACGATTCGTGGTCGTACCGTCGCCGAGTTGCCCATCTGTATTTTTCCCCCAACAATAGGCACTACCCGTCGTGGTTATGGCACAGGTATGCGCAGTACCGACAGCAATTGCGTTAAAGGAAACTCCGCTGGGCATATTCACGGCCCCAGGCGTGGTACGATAACTGCTCGAGGTCGTGCCATTACCGAGTTGTCCCGCACTGTTGAGCCCCCAGCAATATACCGCGCCGCTCGTCGTCAACGCACAGATATGATCCCATTGCACAGCAATCGCGCTGAATGACACACCCGTCGGCATCGTGACGGCGACAGGAGTAGGTACATAACTAGAGCCGTTGCCCGGGTAGGCACCCCAGCAGTAGGCAGTACCCGTTGTCGCGAGACCACAGCTTGTATACGCACCAGCCGCAATTGATGTGAACGAAACACCCACCGGCATGGTGACCGCTACCGGTATATTACTGACCCCACTTTCGGTGCCATTGCCGAGTCTACCACTGTTGGCATTCCCCCAGCAATACGCACTGCCCGTTGTGGTTAGTGCACAGGTGTGGAAAAACCCGGTAGCGATTGCAGAAAATGTGACACCGGTCGGCATGGTGACTGCGACTGGAGCACTGCTTACTACAGATACGGCAGTGCCATTCCCTAGTTGCCCATAAGAATTTGTACCCCAACAGTAGGCTGCTCCACTGCTTGTTAGTGCACAGCCGTTATACATTCCTGAAGAGATTTTTGTGAAACTGCCAGCTTGGGGATGAGCAATTACGTTTGCGCCCTGATTAATTGTGTTGTTGCCAACTGCTGCACTAGCATTGGCAGTGCTCTTACGCGTGCGCGTAGTGGCAGAGGCTACATCATAACCAGCAACAAATGGCATGGTCATCATACAGATACTAAGCGATACAACCAAGGTTAAAATCTTGTGTAATTTGTGCATCCCCATATGTTCACCCCTTATATATCGCTTCACGGTGAATATCACTCAACGAAGCAATATGATTTCGCATTCTAACAAAAAAACGTTGCGTCCGAGTACACCACAAACGCATTGAAACCGACAAAAAGATACGCGGTGCACAATCCATGTGCAGATAACAAGATTGCGACATCACTCTATGCGAGCAATGTTTTTGCCACTAAACGAGTAATCAGAATACATAAGTTAATTTTACCTATTAATTTTAAAAGAAATCGCATATAAATGTTAAGATTATTTATTTATTATTACTATTTAGGCAAATGTGAAAATGGACTATTTTTCTCCACTTTCGTATTCGTGTTATTGCTGTGCCACAAGAATCCAATTGTTGTGGCGTGCACACCATCGATGTGCGTTCAAACGCAACTCAAAACTCGGTTTGACAAACACCCTGCAATATGCGTATAATATCGTTCAGTGCCGAGGTGGCGGAATTGGCAGACGCACTAGTTTGAGGGGCTAGTGAGCAGCAATGCTCGTAAGGGTTCAAGTCCCTTTCTCGGCACCAACCCTCGTTGTGCGGGCGATTAGCTCAGTTGGTAGAGCACCTCGTTTACACCGAGGCTGTCGGCGGTTCGAGTCCGTCATCGCCCACCAACATACCCATTCTGGCGGTAGGCCAAGTTAGCTCAGTTGGTAGAGCGCATGTCTGAAAAACATGAGGTCACCGGATCGTCCCCGGTACTTGGCACCAAGCAAAACAGCCAGCCTTTCGCTGGCTGTTTTCATTACACCTTGGGGAGGTCGCATAGTGGCCTAGTGCGCGGCACTGGAAATGCCGTATGGTGAAAGCCATCGAGAGTTCAAATCTCTCTCTCCCCGCCAACCATAACATCCCCACAATTGCAATGGCAATTGTGGGGATGTTATTTATACACCACAACCACGTACTATTTTTACTAATCACACCTGTTGTATGATTGAAGTATCCAATTTTCCTTATGCAAAGGACGCATGATGCAACGCCAAGCCGGCTTTTTTGATGTGATGGCCTTTCGTGATTTCCGGTTGTTGTGGTTTGGGCAATTTATTTCGATGAGCGGTTCGATGATGCGGGTTGTCGCCGTCGATTGGCAAGTCTACCACCTCGCCTTGGCCCACGGCATGTCTCCGGCCTTGGCGTTGGGGACGATGGGGCTGATGCGGGTGATCCCAATGATCCTCAGCGCTCTGTTTGCGGGCGTGGCTGCTGACCGCTATGACCGGCGCCGGATTGTGATTATTGCCTCACTCGTGTCACTGGTGTCATCCGTGATTTTGGCAATCACCGCCGGTTACCCCGATTTACCGTTGTGGATTATCTATAGCACCGTGATTATCACGTCGATTGCCGGGGCGTTTGACTTCCCCGCCCGCCAAGCGCTCATCCCTGCCTTGGTACCCGCATCGCATTTATCACAAGCGATGAGTGCCGGCGTGTTGTCGTGGCAGTTGGCCACCGTGGTCGGGCCAGCCTAGGCGGGACTGATTATTGCGGGGTATGGGGTGGTACCGCTCTATTGGTTCGATGCAGTTTCTTTTTTGGCGGTGGTTATCGCCGCCCAGCAGTTACGCTCGGTACCACAAACCGCCACTAATACTACCGTTGATTTTCGGGATGCGTTATCTGGGATTCGCTTTGTCTTTTCCAAACCATTACTGGCATCGAGTATGTCGCTTGATTTTTTTGCTACCTTATTTGGGGCGGCTACCAGTTTGATGCCGATTTTCGCCACCGATATTTTGCATGTGGGCGCCACGGGCTATGGCTTACTCCGCACCGCACCGGCGATTGGTTCGGTACTCGCAGCCACCATCCTCGCAAGCCGACGCATTCCCCGCCAAGGGCCGGTGTTGTTGATTGCGGTGGTCTTGTTTGGGTTATCGATATCGGTTGCAGGCATATCGCACTGGTTCCCACTCACCCTCATCGCCTTGGCCTGCTCGGGGGCGGCAGACACCGTCAGTGCCGTGATTCGTAGCACCCTCAACCAACTCCTCACCCCCAACGAAATGCGCGGGCGCATGACGGCCGTCAACATGATTTTTGTGTCGGGTGGACCGCAACTCGGTGAATTTGTGGTGGGGGTCGCTGCGAGTATCGTCGGCGCCAGTATTGCAGTCGCGGTGGGTGGATTGTTGTGTGTAGGGGTGGTGGGGAGCGTCGCTTGGCTCGTACCGAGCTTGCGCCGCCTCAACCACCCCGAAGATATCATGGTGATCGGCGACGGCGCTACTGTGCCAACGCCGCCACAAAGCGCGTAATCTCAGATTCGTCGTTGTAATAATGCAGCGACGCCCGCACCACCATCGCCAAATTACGCGCTTCCATGTCGTAGCGCGTGCCGAATTGTGACGAAGTGGTGACGTTGATGCGCTGGCTGGCGAGGCGGGCTTTGATTTGCTCGGGCGACCATTGGTCGTGAGTAAAGGTGACAATCCCGCAAGGGGCGACACCGAGGTCACATAGCGTCACGCCCGGGATCTGTGCCAACTGCATGCGCAACAGCTGGGCGAGGTGCATTACTCGTGCCCCGATGGCATCGAGTCCCCAGCCCAAGGCGTAATCGATAGCGGTGGCAAGGCCGATTTTGCCGGCATAGTTGGTTTCCCAGTTTTCGAAGCGCTGGGCGTCACTGCGCACCACATAATGATTGGTGGTGGCCCAGGTAGCGGCATGCACATCAAGGAAGGGCGGCACCAGCTGGCTCATGGTAGCTGCACGGGCATAGACAAAGCCGGTGCCGCGTGGCCCACGCAGATATTTGCGCCCTGTCGTCGACAACAAATCGCACCCGATGGCGTCGACATCGACGGGGAATTGTCCCACCGACTGACAGGCGTCGAGTAGATAGGGAATCCCTGCTGGCCGCGTGAGCGCCCCAATCGCCGCTGCCGGATTGACCAAGCCCCCGTTGGTGGGTACGTGGGTGACCGCCACCAATTTGACGCGCTGATCGAGCATGTTGGCGAGGGCTGTAACGTCGAGTTGGCCGGTATCGTCGCAGGGGATGACCTCAATCACCGCACCGGTACGTTCGGCGACCTGCAAAAAGGCAATTACGTTGCTGACATATTCACTACGTGAGGTCAAAATCCGATCGCCCGGTTTGAAGGTGGCGGCTAATCCATAGAAAAAAAGATCCCAGCCGCGGGTGGCGTTTTCGACAAAGGCAATCTCTGCTGGCTGGGCGTTAATCAGCTGGGCAGCACTAGTATAGGCTTGGCGAAGTTGATCGGCGTATTCATCGGCGGTCTCGTAGCCGCCGATTTCGGCTTCCCGTTGTAGGTAGTGTTGGGTGGCAGTGAGTACTGGTTGGGGCATGAGGGCGGCACCGGCGTTGTTGAAGTGGGTAACGTGGGCCACCCCGGGAGTTTCGGCGCGAGCCCGGGCAATATCAAACGTCGTCATGAAATGCATTGCTCCTTTATATGGTGTAGGGATAGCCTAACATGGTTTTGTTGTCATGCATTATCTCGCACAGAGGACACAGAGGGCACAGAGAGATATCACATTTTCCATTTTCCATTTTCCATTTTCCATTTTCAATTTTCAATTTTCAATTTTAACTTCATACTTCGTTTTGTGCTACGATAATGCACAGCATTTTTTTAATCAAAGGTTAACTGATGGAACGGCAGGCAGGATTTCTCGAGGTGATGCGGTATCGCAATTTCCGACTGGTGTGGATCGGACAACTCATTTCGATTACCGGATCACAGATGCGCATCGTCGCAGTCGACTGGTTGGTCTATCAAATCGCCGTCAAACAAGGGCTCAGCCCTGCATTGGCACTGGGGTTTATCGGGCTGATGCGGGTCATCCCAATGACCATCATGGCATTATTTGCCGGAGTTGTCGCCGATCGCTATGACCGGCGCAAAGTCATCATCGTCACCTCTTGGATCGCGCTCCTTGCCTCAGTGGTATTGGCGATTGCTGGGAGTTTAGAAACACCCGCGATTTGGCTGGTGTATAGCATGGTGGTGGTTACTGCCATTGCGTCGTCGTTCGAAATGCCTGCGCGTCAAGCATTGACCGCCGCTTTAGTCCCCCGCGAAATTTTGTCTCAAGCCATGAGCGCCAACATCATTTCGTGGCAAATGGCCACCGTACTGGGGCCATCGTTGGGTGGGATTTTGATTGCAGCCTTTGGGGTAATCCCGTTGTTTTGGTTTGATGCAGTATCGTATTTGGCCGTAGTGTTTACCGCACTTATGATGACACCCGTCATCGTTGCTAGCACCGGTCGCCCACCAGTACGGCTCGCCGATGCCTTTGACGGCCTCAAATTCGTCTTCAGGCATCGCCTAATGGCATCAACCATGTTACTTGACTTCTTTGCCACCTTCTTTGGGGCTTGTACCGCCTTGATGCCTATTTTTGCCAATGATATTTTACATGTAGGCGCCCAAGGATATGGCTTCATGCGGGCAGCCCCTTCAGTCGGGGCATTACTGGCGGCCATCTTTTTGACATCACGCAAGATTCGTAGCCAAGGCAAAGTGTTGTTGGTATCAGTAGGCATTTTTGGGCTTTCGATCGCCATATTTGGTATCTCGTCGTGGTACCCACTCACCATCGTCGTGCTGGCCATGTCGGGCGCCACCGATACCATCAGCATGATTATTCGCGGCACGTTGCGCCAGCTCCTCACCCCTGATGAGCTCCGTGGCCGCATGACCGCTGTCAACATGATTTTTGTGGCAGGTGGACCACAACTGGGCGAGTTCGTGGTCGGGTTGACCGCCAGTGCCATTGGCGTGCCCCTCGCCGTCCTCATCGGTGGGATTATCTGTATGGGTGTCGTCGCCGGCACCGCCATACGAGTGCCGGAGCTCCGCAACCTCGATACCCCTGTCGAACTCCCGTCTGTCTAAATAGACGCACCACATCCCCCTCACTCAATGATGAGTGGGGGGTGTTTTTTTTATAGTCACGATGCTCCATGTAGATTTTTTCATGTAATTTTGGTCATCACCTATTTTTTAATCGTATGAATGACTGATTGAAATGCGTTTTTTGTTTTTCTCAAAAACACCTATGCGCTCCGTTGGACAAACACATATAACACATAGCGTATACTACGCTTGTCCCGGTATTTCATTTATCCGCAAAGGAAACGCCAATGACGTCCCGTTTCAGCAAACCTGACACTGCATGGTTTACCCACGACCGCTTCGGCATGTTCATCCACTGGGGGTTGTATGCCTTACCTGCTCGCCACGAGTGGATCCGCAACCGCGAAGAAATCAGCATTGCCGACTACCAGAAATACTTCGCCCACTTCGACCCCGATTTGTTCAACCCCAAAGAATGGGCCCGTATGGCCAAGTTGGCGGGCATGAAATACTTCGTCATCACCACCAAGCACCACGACGGCTTTTGTTTGTGGCCCACCAAGCATACCGACTACTGCATCAGCAATACCCCCTACCAACACGACCTCATCGGCCAGACCGTGGACGCCTTCCGCGCCGAAGGCATCAAAGTCGGCTTTTACTATTCACTCATCGACTGGCATCACCCCGAATTCACCATCGACAAAATCCACCCCATGCGCAATAACGCCGCCGAGCGCGCCAAAAACCCCATGCGCGACATGCGCAAATACGCCAAGTACATGCGCGACCAAGTGCTTGAGCTGTGCACCCAATACGGCAAAATCGATCTCTTTTGGTTCGATTTTTCGTATCCCGGCGAAGACGGCAAGGGCCACACCGATTGGGAATCCGAAGAATTGTACGCCATCGTACACGAACTCCAACCCCACGCATTGGTCGACAATCGCCTCGATTTGCCTGACGTGGGCGACTTCGTCACCCCCGAACAATTCCAGCCCGCCGGCGGTCTCAAGGACGCCAACGGCAAGCCGGTGGTGTGGGAAGCCTGTCAAACCTTTAGTGGCTCGTGGGGTTATTACCGCGACGAACACACCTGGAAGAGCGTCGATTTGCTCATCCGCATGTTGTCTGACGGCGTCAGTAAAGGCGGCAATCTCCTGCTCAACGTAGGACCGACGGCCCGCGGTTTGTTTGATGCCCGCGCCATCGAGCGCCTCGAAGGGATGGGGGGGTGGATGCAACTGCATAGCCGGTCAATCTATGGCTGTGTGGCGGCACCCGAGCACTTTATCACCCCCACCGATTGCCGCTACACCTACAACCCCACCACTAATCGGCTCTACTTGCACATCTTTGCCTGGCCCTTCCGCGACATCTACTGCCCCGGCTTGGCCGAGCACATCGACTACGCCCAATTCCTACACGATGGGAGCGAAGTGCACTTCGGTGAAGTAGGTGAAGCGTCGTGGTCGGGCATGGCCGGCAACGCCAGCCAAACCCCGGTGGCTATCCAAGTGCCTATCATCCGCCCCGATGTGGCCGTCCCCGTCATCGAAATATTTTTGAAATAACCATACGCTACCCCGCCGAGACGTGCGGTCACTTATGGCAGGGCGTCTCGGCATCGTTTATAATAGAAAAAATTTGTCTGCGAGGAACACCCCATTATGAGCATCCATCCCAGCGCTACCCTGATGCCAGGGGTCTATATTGAGCCTGGTGTCAGTATCGGCGCCAATGTTACTATCGGTGCCAATACCGTTATTTTGGCGCCAGTACGCATCGAAGCCGACACCTGGGTCGGCGCAAATGTCACCATTAGTGGCGACATCGTGGTCGGCACCCGCGCCCAAATCAATCATGGCGCCGTCGTCACCGGATCAGTGCCCCCCAAAGCGGTAGTGATGGGCAATCCCGCCAAAATTGTCGGCTATGTCGACACCCCGCTCTATCAGACCGGCCACGCCCAAGCCAAAGTCACTACTACTACCATTACGCCCAGTAATGTGGCAGGCGTAGCGCTCTACAATCTCAAATTTGTGCCCGACATGCGCGGCGCCTTGTCGGTGGGCGAATTCATGCGCGATGTGCCATTTGCGCCCTTGCGGTACTTCTTGGTCTTGGGCGTCCCCACCGCCGAAACTCGCGGCGAACATGCCCACATCGCCTGCCACCAGTTTTTGATTGCAGTCACTGGGAGCGTGGCAGTGGTAGCCGACGACGGCGTCAATCGTCAAGAATTCATCCTCGACAAACCCCAAGTAGGATTGTATTTGCCACCACTGACATGGGGCATCCAATACCGCTATTCACATGATGCCGTGTTGTTGGTGTTTGCGTCTGATTACTACGACGCCGATGATTATATCCGTGACTATACTGATTTTGTTGATTATGTAAAAAAACATCCCCGCGCGGGGTGAATAAGCTGCCCCCATCCACGCAGGAATTACCCTGCGTGGATGGGGGTGTTTTTATTTGGTGCGGTAGCCGTCGGGATGGCTTTGATGCCATTCCCAGGCACTGCCAATGATTTGGTCGATACTGGGATAACGTGGTTCCCAGCCCAATTCCTCGCGGATTTTTTTGGCCGAAGCAATCAAAATGGCAGGGTCACCAGGACGACGGGCGCCAATCGTACACGGGATGGCGTGACCAGTAATCCGGCGAGCAGCTTGCACCACTTCGAGGTTGGTAAAGCCATCGCCATTGCCGAGGTTGTATTTGCGGCTACCGAGACGGGCAATCCCGTCGAGTGCCAAAATATGCGCTTGGGCCAGGTCAACGATATGCACATAATCGCGCACACAGGTGCCGTCGCGGGTGGGGTAATCGCCACCAAACAAGGTAATCGATTCGCGTTGGCCCAAAGCCACCTGCAATACCACCGGGATGAGGTGCAATTCGGGGGTATGGTCTTCGCCACGATTGTGGGTACCACCCGCCGCATTGAAGTAGCGCAAGCAGGCATATTTGAGGCCATGAATGCGCTCGTACCAATGCAAGGTGCGCTCGAGGATGTATTTGGATTCGCCATAAGGTGAGCCAGGCACGATGGTATTGTCGGGCTCGATCGGCATGCTATCCGGTTTTTCAAACAGATTCGCTGTCGACGACACAATCACCCGTCCCACGCCAGCAGACACCGCTGCATCGATGATATTGACACCGGCCACGGTGTTGTCGCGCAAGTATTTGGCGGGATTTTGCATGCTTTCGCCCACCAAGGTATACGAGGCAAAATGCATCACGGCGTCGATGCCGGTATGTTGCACAAAGATGTTTTTGACCGTGTCCATGTCGGCCAAATCGCCGTGGATAAATTGGGCATCGGGGTGCACTGCCTCACGATGACCCTGGTACAAACTATCAACCACGACCACGTCATGCCCAGCAGCAATCAACTCAGCGGTTGCCACACTGCCGATATATCCGGCCCCACCTGTTACGAGGATTTTCACATTTATGCTCCTGAATCAACGCGCAATCAACTGTAAATCGCGCCAAAAACCGGGATACGACACATCAACCGCATCCGTACCTTGAATCGTCGTCGATCCAGTTGCCACCAGCGACGCTACTGCCCAGGCCATCGCCAAGCGATGATCACCATGACTAGCCAGCGTTGCCCCACTGAGGGCGCCTCGCCCCGTAATCAACATACCATCGTCTGTTGCTTCGGCAGTGACGCCCATGGCATGCAATGCCGCAACAACCGTGGCAATCCGGTCAGTTTCTTTGGCTTTGAGCTCTTGGGCATCGGCAATAACGGTTTGGCCACTGGCCATCGCCGCAGCCACGGCCAGCACCGGGATTTCGTCGATGAGATGAGGAATTATCGCACCACGAATCGTCGTGGCGTGTAATGACGACGAGCGCACGGTGACATCGGCGACCGGTTCACTGCCTTCAGTACGGGCATTGCTGATAGTAATCTGGGCTCCCATCGCCTTGAGCACCTCGAGGGCGCCAATGCGGGTGGGGTTCATACCTACGCCAGTAGTGGTGATTTCGGCATTGGGATGGATTGCGGCTGCCACCCACCAAAACGCCGCCGACGAGGGGTCGCCTGGTACGCGCAACGACAACGCGTACGGCAACACCGGGTGCGCTGGTGGACTCAACGTGACCGTACTGCCATTGGTACGAATATCGATCCCCATTCCTGCCAACATCAGCTCGGTATGGTCACGACCATCGGTGCGCCCGGTCAAGGTCAAGACATCGTCACCCGACAAGGCGGCCAACAACAAGGCGCTTTTGACTTGAGCTGAGGCGATGGGAAGCTCATAAGCTCCACCATGGATGGTGGCACCGCGCACACTGAGGGGCGCCAAAGCGCCATTGTTGCGGCCATCGAGCTGAGCACCGAGCGCCCGCAACGGGTCGATGATGCGGCGTTGGGGCCGCGAACGGAGCGAGGCGTCACCCGTCAAGACGGCGTATTTGCCTGCTTGGCCAGCGAGAAGTCCCGTCAACAAACGCAACGTGGTGCCTGAATTGCCACAATCGAGGACATCACTCGGCTCACGTAGGCCGCGCAAACCGACGCCATGGACGGTAACGGTGTCACCGTGGTGGTCGATTTGGACACCCATCATACGGAAGCAGGCAATTGTCGACAGACAATCGGCCCCCGGCAAAAAGTGCGTGATATGCGCCGTACCTTCGGCAATGGCATTAAACATGACGGCACGGTGTGAAATTGATTTGTCATCAGGTACATCAATCGTGCCACGCAGCTGTGGAACTGACGCAAACTGCATATCAGACATCGGTTTTGTTATCCTTGGGCCTCTGGGGCAACCACTAATTTATAGCCAAACCCCCGCACCGTCACAAGGTATTTGGGCAGAGCTGGGTCGATTTCGATGCGTTGGCGTACCCGGTAGACCAGCGCATCGATCGCATTGAAGTCGTAGACTTCATAATCCCAAATCGCTTTAGCGATTTCTTCTTTGCTAATGACATGGAGCTGGCGCCGGTACAACAGATACAACAATTGGAATTCTTTGACCGTCAAGGGTGGATCGAGTAATACCCCTTTGATATGCACCGTTTTGGCATCGTCATCGATTACAATATCACCATCAATTGGGGCTGGTTTGAACGTAAATAATGGTAAATTACCACGCTGGGTAGCTTCGGGGTCAATAAAAATAATCTCACTTGCCCCAATAATCACGATATCGTCGCTATTAAGGCGATGCGCATCGGAAATTACTTCACCATTGACATAGGTACCATTGGTACTTTTGAGGTCGCGCACAATATACCCTGTGGTATCACGCTCGAGGGTGGCATGTCGCCGCGACGCCAACGGATGCGCAATCACAATATCGTTTTGTTGATCGCGACCGATAGTAATAATGTCGCGATGCCATTCAATTTGGACTTCAGCGGATTCAGGGTGACGAATGCGCAAACGCGGAACGGGGCTGGCATTCATGGCTTCATCCTCCCATCACAACAATACACAACTACGTCACTTCACAACATCCATACCAGAGCACGTATGTTACAATATACTCACTAATGCGGATTATACCATACCGCCTCAGTAGGAGTATGTAACGCAGTGTTCAATTTGGTTGGTCGGCGCATTGATCGCTACAAAATACAAGCAGAAATTGGCCGTGGTGGCATGGCACGTGTCTATCGTGCCCTTGATACGATTTTGGGACGTCAAGTTGCCCTCAAAGTACTCTCACCACAACTCGCAAACGATCCCGAATTTTCGGCGCGCTTCCGACGTGAAGGCAAAATCGTCGCCGCATTGCAACACCCACATATCGTCACATTGTTCGATGTCGGTGAGTCTGAAGGCATTCAATACCTCGCCATGGACTTCATCGATGGGCGCAGTGTCTATGCGGTAATTCGTGAACGTGACGCACTCCCCGGCGAAACAGTGGCAATCATTGTCCGCGCAGTGGCGTCAGCACTCGACTATGCCCATAGTCGCGGGGCGATTCACCGCGACATCAAACCCCAAAATATTTTAATTGACACCAACGGGCGAATCTTGCTCACCGACTTTGGGATTTCTCTTTCAAATGATGAAGAATCTGGTCGCCTCACCCGCACCGGATTGTTCATGGGCACCCCCGAATATATGTCACCCGAACAAGTATCGGGGGATGTGGTGGATTACCGCACCGATCTCTATTCGTTGGCGATTACTGCATACGAAATGTTTAGCGGCGAGATTCCCTTCCGTGGCAATACCCCCGACTTAATCGTCGCCCATGCCCAAAAAACAGCCCCCCCGCTCCCCACTCAGCGCAATGGACTGCCCGACGCACTCATCGATGTGCTTGCAAAAGCACTCGCCAAAGACCCTGCGACACGTTACCAAAGTGGATTGGCATTTAGTGCGGCGATTGACGCCGCCTTTGCGCAGTTACCCAGCAACACCGTGTCGTCGGCATTGGTAGCAGGGCTTGCACAATCGCGCAACGCATCACCCAAAGCGACACGCGCGATCGAATCCGATGATGGGGTCACTACCAATCCGAGCTTTATCACCGCACCAGCACTCAATGCCACACAACCACGCCGACGTAATGTCCCTGAAGCCCGTAGCAATTTACCCAACAGACCATTTGTACGCGCTCAAGCCATCCCCCTCAATTTCATATTGCCCATTGGCATTGGTTTGGTGATTACGTTTTTGATACTCATCAATACCACCTTTTCGGCATCCAATGCGATAGCGACACTTACCCCTACCGTAACTACCACCGCAAGTGCAACAGCATCTGCGACCCAAACAAGTGTACCAAGTGCCACCACTGAACCACTCATTATTATTATCCCTACCGAAACTACCGTCGTGGTAACTGCCAAACCCAAAGCCACCAAAGTTAAATTGACTGCAACCCCCAAACCAGTCGTAAATACCAACACAGCCATCCCTGCGACTGCGACAACCGCACCCTATACTGCTACCGCCACCGCAACCATTACACATACGTTTACCCCAACGATGACATCTACTCCTAGTCGCACATACACCCCAAGTAATACCAAAACAGCCGTCAGTACAAACACGACTTCACCAACGCTTACGGCAAGTACGGTACCAAGCACCACCGATACCCCTATCCCTAGCGCTACACCCATTCCCCCTACTGCCACCACCGCCCCCACTATTACCCCGCCATGATTACCCTACCAGGGCTCCTCCAAGTACGGTTACGCGCCGCATTACACCAACACCCTAGTCGTGATTGGCGTACTGCGGCCCAAGCGTTGAGCGCCCGCTACCGTGCTCCACGCGATGGTAGCACCCTCATCCGCACCGCCATCGATGCCTTGGCATATAGTGCCATGCTCATGCCTGCCACCTATGCCCAAATTTATGGCGCCCTTAGTCAAACCATCCAACGCGCCCCACTCCCTTACACCAGCCTACTCGACATTGGTAGTGGCCCTGGCACTGCCAGCTGGGTGGCCCAACAACTCGTGCCCACCCTGCAATCGATTACAGCCGTCGAGCGTGATCTCCATCTGCAAGCTATTGCCCAAATGCTTGCGACCGATAGCCAATTGCCCCCCACCACCTTCCTCAACCAAGACATCACCTCTTGCCCCGACTGGCAGTCCCACGACATCGTCATCATTGCCCATGTGCTCAACGAACTCGCACCGGACCAGCAACAAGCCGTGATTGCCAAAGCCTGGCGCGCGACCACTCAACTATTGGTAATTATCGAGCCAGGTGCCGCTGATTTTGCCCCCGTCATCCAGAACGCCCGCACCCAACTCATCAACGCCAGTGGCACGATTGTGGCGCCCTGTACACACCAAGGGGTCTGTCAATTGCACGATGCCTGGTGTCACTTTGGCCAAAAAGTCGCCCGCCCCGACTTCCAACGCCTCGCCCGCGGTGCCGAAGTGGCGTGGGAAGAGGCTAAATTCAGCTTTGTCGCCATCAGTCGTACCCCCATACCCCAACACGGAGTACGCATCATGCATGACCCGCAACGTGCCAAAGGGTACATTGATGTGGTAGGATGTGATTACACCGGAGTCCACACGCATCGCATACCCAAACGCGACACACTTCGCTACAACGCACTGCGGCATGCGACCTGGGGCAATTGGATAGCACTTACAGCAAAGGAAGAATCATGACCACCACCGCCGTTGGCATCATCGGATGCGGCAACATTAGTAGCATCTACCTCAAAAACATGCACCAACGCTTCCGCGGCGTGCATGTCGCCGCCGTCGCCGACATCGACGTCGAGCGTGCCCAAGCCCGGGCCGCCGAATTCGGCGTCGCCAAAGGGTGTAGCGTCGAAGAATTGCTGGCCGATCCGGCGATTTCGATTGTTATCAATCTCACTGTCCCTGCCGCCCACGGCGAAGTCGCCCTCAAAGCTATCGCCGCCGGCAAATCGGTCTACAACGAAAAACCCCTCGCCGTCGATCGTGCCGACGCCCAAAAAATGCTCAGCAATGCCAAAGCCAAAGGTGTGCGCGTCGGTGGTGCCCCCGACACCTTCCTCGGCGCCGGCTTGCAAACCTGCCGCAAACTCATCGATGACGGCTGGATTGGGCGCCCCATCGGCGCCACCGCCTTTATGATGGGTCGTGGACCCGAAGCCTGGCACCCCAACCCCCACTTCTTTTATCAGCCCGGCGCCGGCCCCATGTTTGATATGGGTCCCTATTACCTGACTGCCTTGACCACCCTGCTCGGACCGGTCACCCGCGTCAGCGGCTCGGCTCAGATTTCGTTTGCCGAACGCACCATCACCAACAACATCCAATACGGCGAAAAAATCCCCGTCAACACTCCGACCCACGTCGTTGGTGTACTCGACTTCGCCAAGGGTCCTGTCGCTAGCATCATCACCAGCTTTGATGTGTGGCATAGCACCTTGCCCTGGCTCGAAATCTACGGCAGCGAAGGTACCATGCTCGTCCCCGACCCCAACAACTTTAGCGGTGCCATCAAGGTCCGCCGCGGTGGCGACGATACCTGGCGCGAAATGCCCCTCAGCCATAGCTTTGCCGAAAACAGCCGTGGCCTCGGCGTCCTCGACATGGCCGTCGCCATCCAAGAAAACCGCCCCCACCGCGCCTCCGGCGAATTGGCCTACCATGTGCTCGATATCATGCATGCCATCCACGACGCCTCCCGCGAAGGGCGCCACATCATGCTCAGTAGTGGTCCCGACCGCCCCGCCCCTATGCCCATGGGCCTCGACAACAAAGGATTCTAGTCCACACCGTAGCACCAGCGTCGTGACAAGGGATCCTCCTTGTCACGACGTTTTTGTATCTCCCCAAGGAGCGTTATGATTGTTGGCATCCATCATATCGGCATCAATGTGCGCGATCTCGATCAGGCTATCACCTTTTTGACCACTGCCGGCATCCCCGTCGCTCATCACGACCATCAATCTGCCTGGCTCCAAGCCCCCAATGGCTTTGTGCGCATCCAATCCGCACCCCATGCCGTACATACTGCCACCCCCATTTACGCAGCGGGCATCAGCCATATCTGCATCCAGACACCCCACATCCATGCAGCCCTCGATCCCCTGCTCGCCCACGGCTACCACGCCAATTCAGCCCCCGTCGACCTTAATACCGGTCATCGTTATGTCTATATCCACGACAGCGATGCCAACGTCCTCGAACTCGAAGGGGTGCCCTATGCTCCCGTCGACCAAATCCCGTGGCTGGCGCATGTGGCATTGGCCACCAGCGACATCCAGCGCCTCGGTGATTTTTATCAGCACCTCCTCAATGGCGAAAGTGCCGGCGGCCAGCCAATCGGTCCTCATCCTCGCTACGACGAAGTGCTAGCCCTCAGTGACGTGCGGGTCATCCCGCGCTGGATCAAAGGCGTCAATCTAACTGTCGAACTCTGGCAATTCCTGCACCCGGTCACCATACCCCTACCACCGCGCACTCCCCACCACCTCGGCTACCATTCCCTCTGCCTCGAAGTCACCGACCTCACCACCAGCGTAGCACATGCCCTCGAATGTGGCGCCCAACTCATTACGGACGGCAATAGCGACGCCTGGCTCCACGACCCCGACGGCAATCTGCTCTGGTTGGTCGAATCAGCCCACCTCCCCATGCCCGCTATCCAGACCCTCGCCGAACCCCACATCATCGCCCGCATCAATGCGCTCTGGCGGCGCGGATAACCCGCACATTTCAGCGACAAAGGAGTCTCGTTATGTCACGTATTGCCCTGATTACTGGCGGTGCCCGTGGCATCGGTGCCGCCATTGGCACCGCCTTCGCCCACGACGGCTACGATATCGCCATCGCCGATCTCCCCACCAGCGACACCAGCACCATCGCCCACACCATTGCCCAACTCGGGCGCCAATGCCTGGTCTGTACCGGCGATGTCAGTCGTGCCAGCGATTGGCACCAGTGGCTAGCCACCATCGATCAGCACTACGGCCGCCTCGATGTGGTCGTCAACAACGCCGGGATTAGTGGGCCGATCGCAGCAATCGTCGACTACCCCGACGAGGCCTTTGACCAAGTCATGGCCATCAACACCAAAGGGGTCTTTTTGGGCATCAAATACGGCGCCAAGGCCATGCTGGCATACGGCAACGGCGGCAGTATCGTCAATATTTCGTCCAATGCCGGACTCGGTGGTAGCCCGCAGATCATCGCCTATAGCACCAGCAAGCACGCCGTCATCGGCCTAACCAAATCGGCCGCCAAAGGCTTCGCCACCCAAGGCATCCGCGTCAATGCCGTCTGCCCCGCCCCTACCGACACCGAAATGGTGCACCAGTTGGAACGCCTCGCCGGGGTCGATATCGCCCGCCAACGCCTCACCGCCGGCACCCCTATGGGCCGCTATGGCCAGCCCCACGAAATCGCCGCCGCCGTGCTCTTCCTCGCCAGCCCCGCCGCCAGCTTTATCACCGGCGCCATTTTGCCTGTCGATGGTGGTTCGGTGGCGTAGAACGTGGCGCATTAGCTCATAAATGTACCGTCACAGACAACAACGTAGTGGTGGTGGTGACCACTCCGAATGCGCACCCGTAGTAGTGGCGACCTCGGATTATGTGGAACGACCAACGCCATGGTTAAATTTGTCCAAGAAAGCAATGAGCCCCATTATTTGGTGCTGACCGAATGCTCGATGGGCGACGACATTGCGGCGGCCAACCCCAGCAAAGATTTGTTGCAACTCTGTATGGTACACTGCCCGCACATGAACATGATAACGATGGAAAACGTGTGCGATTCGTTGTTGTACAACCGAACCGTCATCGACGTCCCCGAAGAGATTCGCATCCGGGCCTTTAGTGCCGTCGACCGCATGATCAAAATCGGCTAATTCGGGCAGGGGCTCGCGCGGAGAAGACTCATGATTACCACGGATGTCCTCATTATCGGCTCGGGGATTGCCGGCGCCACCGCCGCCCTCACCCTCGCCCAAGACCCCAATCTACGCATCATTGTGATGACGCGCGAGCCCGACCCCAACGAATCGAATACTCGTTGGGCCCAAGGGGGGATTATCTACCGCAGCGTCGATGATAACCCAGCGTTGCTAGCCCAAGACATCATCGCCGCCGGCGCCGGTGCCACCCTACCCGAAGCTGCCACGATTTTGGCGAGCGAAGGTCCCACCCGCCTCGAGCGCTTGTTGTTACAACAAGCGCTGGTCGATTTCGACCGCGAGCCGGACGGCACACTAACCCTCGGCCAAGAAGCAGCCCATTCACGGCGGCGGATCTTGCATGTCAGCGACCGTACTGGACGGAGTATCATCGAAGCACTCACCGCCGCCATGCGCCGCCACCCCAACATCGAGTTGATGACCAATGCCACCGCCGTCGATTTGATTACCTACCCCCACCATTCGCCCGACCCGCTCGACACCTACCAACCCGTCACCTGCCACGGTGCTTACATCTTTGACCGCACCGCCGAAGTGGTGCACCGCATCATCGCCCGCAAAACCATCCTCGCCACCGGCGGACTCGGGCGGATTTATCGCAACACCACCAATCCGGCCGGGGCACGGGGCGATGGCTTGGCGATGGCACACCGCGCCGGCGCCCGCATCACCAACGCCGAGTACATCCAATTCCATCCCACCACCTTGGCCGTGCCCGGTGCGTACGGGTTTTTGATTAGCGAAGCGGTACGAGGCGAAGGGGGGATTTTGCTGACCCCTGACGGCCAACCCTTTATGCACAAATACGACCCCCAGTGGCGTGACCTCGCCCCCCGCGACGTGGTGGCCCGCGCCATCCACCACGAAATCGAAGCCAACGATTACCCCTATGTGCTCCTCGATATCGCCAATCATATGCCGGCCGAGCAACTCAAAGCACGCTTCCCCACAATTTATACAGAATGTCTACGGGTGGGCATTGACATCACCCAACAACCCATCCCGGTGATGCCCGCCGTACATTATTCGTGTGGAGGGGTGGCTGTCAATACCTGGGGCGAAAGCACCATCAAAAACTTGTATGCGGTGGGTGAAGTAGCCTGTACCGGATTGCACGGCGCCAACCGCCTCGCCAGCACATCGTTGCTGGAAGGGGTAGTGTTTGGTGGGCGGGCTGGCGAACACGTACTGCAACATATCGATGACCACGTCAGCCCCGATGCCTCGCTCATCCCCCGTTGGGACGAATCAACGCTCACCCGAGAATCTGACCCCGCCTTGATCCAAGGCGACATGCAGACCATCCAAAATATCATGTGGCACTATGTGGGGATTGTGCGTTCGGGAGGACGATTGTCACGGGCGATCCGCGAATTGCGGCACCTCCAAAACGAAATCGAAATGTTTTATCGCACTACCAAGCTCAGTGATGGCCTGATTGGTCTGCGCAATGCTGTCGAAATCGGGCTGGTGATTGCCCAAGCGGCCCGCCACAACCGCAAAAGCCGCGGGTGTCACTACCGCAGCGATTCACTCTAAACCACACTAAACCAATAATCCCCCCTCGTGCTGACGCACGAGGGGGGATTGGACGTAAATATCAGGTTAGGCTACCACGCCAGCAATCCCCAATTCAGGGGCGCGGGCGCTGAGGGCGGCAATCACTTCGGCAATCAAGACGTCGACGTCAACCCCGAGACCAGCGGCACCGTTGACGATATCGTCGCGATTGACGGCCCGGGCGAAGCCCTTGTCTTTCATCTTTTTCTTGACGGCCGCCACATCGACATCGGCGATGTTTTTGCTAGGGCGCACCAAGGCCACTGCCAACACAAAGCTGGATAATTCGTCCACCGCAAACAGCGCTTTTTCCATCATGCTATCACGCGACACACCAGCGTAATCGGCATGCGACAAGATAGCGCGGCAGATTTCTTCGCTCCAACCATGTTCGCGCAACCAACGCACCCCTACAAAGGGGTGGGCGTTTTCGGCGACTTCGAGCGAGGGGTGGCGTTCGTAATCCATGTCGTGCAAAATTCCGGTGGCTTCCCAGACATCGGCGTCGCCGCCGTATTGGGGGGCGAGATGGGCCATCGAGGCAGCCACCGCACCACAATGCTTACGGAGCACCTCAGAAGTCACCCATTCCGCCAAAATCGTACGGGCTTGTGCAGTCAAACTCATGGCAACCCCCGTCTATTTCAATTCACTAGATGCGTTTTTTGGGGCGCCGTGAATGCACCACATAATACAGCATCACCGAGCCTGCAACGGCCACATTGAGCGATTGGATATGCCCTTGCATGGGTAATTTCACCAAAAAGTCACAGCGTTCACGGGTCAAACGGGCCATGCCGGGACCTTCGGAACCAAGCACCAACGCCAACGGTAAATCGAGGTCGGTGTCATCGTACATCTGAGAGCGTTCATCGTCTTCGACACCGACCACCCACACCCCTTGTTTCTGGAGGCGTTCGATGCTTTGTGCCAAATTGGTGACCACGGTGATATGCAAATGTTCGACGGCGCCCGAAGATGCATTGACGACGGCGGGGGTGATTTCGGCGGCCCGTCGACCGGGGATGACTACACCATGTACCCCCACCACTTCGGCGGTACGCAACAACGTACCAAGGTTTTGGGGGTCTTGCAGGTGGTCAAGCAACAACAAAAAGGGCATCTCGTTGCGCGATTTGGCGAGTGCCAACATGCTCTCGAGGTCACTATAGGGGTATTCGCCCACTTCGAGTGCCACTCCTTGGTGATTGAGGCCATGCAAGCGCTGTTCGAGCACACGCCGATCGACGGTTTCGATGGGAATATTCTGGGTTTTGGCCAAGCTAATGGCATCGGCCAACGTGCCAGCGGGCTGGGCGCCTGCGGCCACAAGTAGGCGTTGCAGTGTGCGCCGGTTAGCGCGCAATGCTTCGCGTACCGCATTCCGCCCGTAAATAAGCTCGCTCATGGTGTTATAGTCCTAACGCACTTTTGATGCGATCAAAGAATCCTTCGTCGTGAGGTGACATTCCGTCACCCTCTGTAGGTTGGCCATCAGGTCCCATTTGACTCTTGAGGGTCGGATTAAAGGTGTGCGCCAAGGCCTCAAACAAAATCTTTTGCTCGGCGGTCAGCGTATCGGGAATCACCACCTTGGTCACCACTACTTGGTCGCCACGACCGTTGCCCCGCAGGAAGGGGACGCCCTTGCCGCGCAAACGGAAGGTCGTACCGTTTTGGATACCGGCATTGATACGCACCGTGTCCATGCCTTCGAGCGTGGGTACCTGCACATCGGCACCCAAGGCAGCCTGCGCCACATTGATGGGCAATTCGAGAATGATGTCGTTGTCTTGGCGGCGGAAGAATTCGTGGGCTTGAATCTCGAACACCACATACAAATTACCGTTCGGACCACCACGCGGTCCAGATTCACCTTCACCCGTCATGCGGATTTGGGCTTGGGTATCGATACCCGCCGGCACATTGATGGTCAATTTGTGGGGTTGGCGCACCCGCCCTTCGCCACGACAATCACGACAGGGGATGGCAATCACGGTCCCTTCACCGCGACAGACATCACAAGTTGACACCGTCATCATATTAAAAATTGCCGAGCGCTGGCGCACTTCGCCACTCCCACCACAGCGGGTACAGCGCACGGGCTCGGTGCCCGCTTGGGCACCACTGCCACGGCACGACCCACAGGCGTCGAGGCGGCGGTATTCGATTTCCTTTTCGGCACCAAATACTGCTTCAGCAAAGGTCAAACGCAACGTGTATTTGAGGTCTGCACCACGTTGCGGGCCACGACTAGCCCGGCCGCCATTACCCCCAAAGAACGACTCAAAAATCGTCGCAAAGGGATCCTCACCCCCAAACGGATCGCCACCACCATAGCCGCCACCCATCGAAGGACCATTATGACCGAAACGGTCATACACGGCCCGTTTTTCGGGGTCTGACAAGGTGCTATTGGCTTCGTTAATCTCTTTGAAGCGCGTTTCGGCGTCCGCTTCTTTGTTGACGTCAGGGTGAAATTTACGGGCTAGATTACGATAGGCCTTACGAATATCGTCAGGACTCGCATCCCGCGCCACACCTAATACTTCGTAATAATCTCGTTTATTTGTCATCACAGCACCTTACTACGCGTATTGGTTACCACTCGTTTATTCATTCCGCCCCCGCCGCAACAAATCACGCAAACTCAAGCGCTTGGCTGGTGCGGCGGCAGTTGGTTCATCGTCAATGACCGGCAACCGGCCTGTTTCGTTACTCGCAGGCATTGGTGCTGGACGATGCTTGTTTTGCAAATCATGCACCACCATCGTCATATCGACAATCGCCGTCTGAATCGCCACCGGGTCAGCGCGATCAATGGCCGCCTGCGCTTCACTCAGGCGCGCCTCGGCATCGGCTCGACGCTCAGCACTAATCGTGGGGTCGTTGCGCAAGGCCCGTTGGGCGTTGTACATCAACGAATCGATTTGATTTTGGAGCGCGAGTACATCCCGCTTGCGGCGGTCATCATCGGCAAACAACGTCGCTTCTTGTACCATCTGGTCGACTTCAGTCTGACTCAACCCCGACGAGGCGGTAATGGTAATATGCTGTTCACGGTCAGTGGCCTTGTCACGGGCACTGGCATTGATAATACCGTCGGCATCGATGTCAAAGGTGACTTCGATTTGCGGCGCTCCGCGAGGAGCTGCGGGAATACCGTCGAGCACAAACGTACCGAGTGATTTATTGTGGCGCGCTTCGGCACGCTCCCCTTGGAGCACGTGGATTTCGACGGCGTCTTGATTATCCGTGGCCGTCGAAAAAACCTGGCTTTTGTAGGTGGGCAATGTACTATTGCGTGGGATCAGCGGCGTCATCACGCCACCCGAGGTCTCGATACCGAGCGTCAGCGGCGTCACATCCAACAACAAAATATTACTGACATCACCCGCAAGCACCCCTGCTTGGATGGCCGCACCGATGGCGACCACTTCGTCGGGGTTGATACCCTTTTGCGGATCTTTGCCAAAAAAGCCCCGTACGGCGTCTTGGATGGCCGGCATACGGGTTTGCCCGCCTACTAGCACTACCGCATTGATGTCACCAGCACGAATCCCAGCATCAAGCAAGGCTTGGCGCACGGGGGTGAGTGATCGCTCGACCAAATCCGCCGTCAGCGACTCGAGTTTGGCTCGACTCAATTCCACCGCCAAATGGCGTGGGCCACTCGCATCAGCCGAAATAAACGGCAAGTTTATTTCGGTTTTGAGCATGCTCGACAACTCCATTTTGGCTTTTTCGGCGGCTTCACGCATCCGTTGCAACGCAGTCCGATCGTTTTGCAAATCAATCCCGCTCTCGCGCTGGAACACGTCCATCAAAAAATGCACGATGCGTTCGTCGAAGTCATCACCACCGAGATGGGTATCACCATTGGTGGATTTGACTTCATAGACTTCGTCGTTGAGCTCGAGAATCGACACGTCAAAAGTACCCCCCCCCATGTCATAGACGACGATGGTCTGGTTGTTGACGTTGTTGTTGATGCCATACGCCAACGCCGAGGCAGTAGGCTCGTTGATAATCCGCAACACCTCAAGCCCAGCGATACGCCCAGCATCTTTGGTGGCTTGGCGTTGGGCATCATTAAAATATGCCGGCACCGTAATTACTGCTTGGGTGATTGCTTCACCCAAATAGGCTTCGGCGTCGAGTTTGAGTTTTTGTAGTACCATCGCAGAAATTTCGGGGATGGCATAATTACGCCCAGTGAGCGTCACCGTCACGTCGCCGTTTTCGGCGGCAGCCAAATGATACGGCACCATCACTTTATCACGTTGCACCGTGGCATCGCTCAGTTTGCGCCCCATAAAGCGTTTGGCCGAAAAGACCGTCTGCTCTGGGTTCAATACTGCTTGGCGTTTGGCAACTTGACCAACCAACCGTTCACCAGATTTACTAAATGCGACCACCGACGGCGTGAGCCGTTGTCCTTCGGCATTGGGAATAATCGTCGGCTCGCCACCTTCGATGACGGCAATCACTGAATTGGTTGTCCCGAGATCGATCCCTAAGACTTTGGCCATACCCATCCTCATTCATCAATTATTTCGCCAGCCGGATGCGGATTATTCTGCTTTGCCAACCTTGACCATGGCTGGGCGCAACACTTTATCACGGAGCATATAACCGCGTTGCAATTCAGCCACCACCAAGCCATCGTGGGCAGCATCGCTGGGCTCATAGGCAATTGCTTCGTGCAGATTGGGGTCAAAGGCACTGTCAACCGTCGCAATGGCCGTGACGCCTTCGCTGTCGAGCAGTTGTTGCAATTTGTTGGGGATGAGCTTAAAGCCGCCGTACCACAACGAGCCCGCAACTTCGGCGGTCACACTCGAAATAGCCCGATTGAGGTCATCAACGACGGGTAGCAATTTAAGCAATACGGCGGCCGAGGCGCGCCCAATCAATTCGATACGCTCGGTATCATAGCGGCGCTTAAGATTTTTGTAGTCGGCGGTGGCACGCAAATAGGCGTCTTTATGATCACTGACTTCTTTTTCGAGTACGTCGATCCGTGCCTGCAAGCTGGCCACATCGATGACTTCTTGGGTCACGGGAGTTTCTTCGGTGGGATTAGTTTGTTCTTCAGTCATAGTCTTCCTCCAAAACAGCTCTATATCATGTATATATCGCAAAAAACGCCGGCGCCACTTAGGCATCACTGCCATCGCGCTCGACTCGGGGCTCGCCATGCAGCTCACCCACCAAATCACTCATCACTGCGGCAATCGCTTGCACCGTGGCAATCGCCCGGGCATAAGGCATGCGGGTAGGACCAACCACACCCAGTACACCGACAATTTCGTCATCGACCCCATAGCGCGCCAGCACCATGCTCATATCGCGCAGCTCGGGGTTTTGATGCTCAGTACCAATAATCACCTGCACCCCATCACTGCTGGCCACCCGTGGGATAAGTGGCGTCAAGACATTGCCCGTTTGTACCAACGCCAGCATCTGCTTGACACGCTCGGTCTGGGCAAACTCGGGCTGATTAAACATCTCGAGCAAGCCATCAGCACGGATTTCGCTGTTCAAGGCTTCTTCGTATTGCCGCATAGTGGTACACGCCAACTCCAGCACTGGTCGTACTAAACCATCGACCTGGGGCTCGAGCTGCTCTATCCGTTCACGTAATTGGCTTACGGTGGCATCTTGGACATGCTCGTTGGTTGCAACAGCCACACGGTTGAGTTCTTCTTGGTTGTGTGGTGTATCGAGCGTCATAGTCTGCTGACGCACCATACCGTCATGGAGTACCATCACTACCAACATCAACAAATCATGAATGCCAATCAAATGCACATTGCGCAAGCGCGCCTGCGTGGTACGCGGCGGCAACACCACCGAGACGTTTTGCACCCGTCGTGCCATCACTGACCCCGCCAAGTGAATCCACTGATCAAGTGTCGTTTGCATTTGATAAAACTGATGCCGGATGATACGTTCTTCGTGGGCCGGCAATACCGGCTGCTCCATCAGGTTTTCCACAAAAAAACGATACCCTGCATCCGTCGGGATGCGCCCTGCAGACGTATGCAGATGCGTCAAAAATCCGAGGTCCTCGAGTGACGCCAGCTCGTTGCGAATTGTCGCCGATGATACGTTGAGTCCATGACGACGCACCAGATGCTCCGAAGCGACTGGCGCAGAAGTGGCAACGTATTCTTGGATGAGCAACTTGAGGAGTTGCCGGCGCCGTTCCGTCATTTCTGCAAGCATGGCACCCCCCGTCTGACCGCGTGCGGACGTTGCATGCACTCAAATACAATATACAAACGGCATGCACCAAATGAAGCATGCCTATGCGTGTATTGTAGCATAAAGCAGGGGGGGTTTCAAAAATCGTGGCTGCGAAAAAATCATCCGTTTAGCCACCCCTAACCGTGATTTTTATTACTTCATTTGATTAATACCAAGCCCCCACATTAGTACCGCGCAACAACAGGCATGTCTAGCCCCTCACGTATAATACCCATACAACCTGTTCAACCAAGGTAGATTATGACCAACCATACAACTCATGCCGCGATTGCCGTAACCGTCGACGTGGTGCTTTTTTGCATGTACCAAAACACGCTCCACATCTTGCTCATCGAACGCAAATATCCACCCTTTGCCGGGGCGTGGGCCCTCCCCGGCGGCTTCGTCGAAGCCAACGAAACCCTCGAGCAAGCCGCCCGCCGCGAATTATGCGAAGAAACCAGCGTCAGCGATCTCTACCTCGAGCAGTTCTATACCTTTGGTGACCCCGGGCGTGACCCACGCCGCCAAAACGTCAGTATCGCCCATATTGGCTTGTGTCGCACCCCGCCAGCGCTCCAGACCTCCGACGAGACACCCCAAGTGCAATGGCACCCCATTGACCACCTCCCACCCGTACTCGCCTTTGACCACCAGCAAATCATCGCTATGGCGTGGTCACGCCTGCAAGCCCAACTCGAATCCGCCACCATCGCCTTTGAATTACTGCCTACCCAATTTACCCTTGCCGACGTGCACCATGTCTACCAACAAATCCTCGGTGAGTCCCTCGACTTTGCCACCTTCCAACGCATACTACTCGCCACCGGTGCACTCATCCCGGTCACAAATCACCCCCAGCAATTATTTTGTATCGACCCCAATCTGAGCACCGGTCAATTTGTGTTGCGTTGGCGCGAAGCTCGTCCATCAATCGCCTAAAGGAGCACACTACACATGTCACAAATCTATGCCATGGATACGTTTTTTACCACCAGCCTCGGTACGTACACCATCGACAGTCGCTGCCAGATTTTGAGCGAGCTCGGCTATGACGGCACCCACCTGACCATCTGGGATGCCCACACCGCCGCCACTATTCCCCAGTTTGTGGCGACTGCCCAACAGCATAAATTAGCCGTCAACGGCATCTATTTCATGCTCGACATCGCCAATCCTACGGCCGCCCAAACCACCATCGCCCACATCGCCAGCATCCCAGTGGCCACCACCGTCGAAGTGGCTATTTTTGCCGAGCGGCCAGGACTACATCTATCTGACCCCAGCTACGACACCCACGCCATCACCTACCTGCAACAGATTTGTGCCCTTGCTAGCCAGCATGGTCACCACGTGGTGCTCTACCCCCATGTCAGCTTTTGGCTCGAAACCAGCGCAGACGCCCTACGCATCTGCCAAGCCGTCAACCACCCTGCCTTGGGGATTTCGTTCAATGCCTACCACTGGTATGCCATGGGCAACCGCGACATCCACGCCACCCTCACCAGCATCGCCCCCTACCTACGGGCCGCCAATATCTGTGGCAGCCGTATGAATCCCGCCGGTAGCCCGATGCCGGCCACCATCGAACTCATCGACCAAGGTGAGCTCGACGTGTTTGTGGTGCTGTGTACCTTGTACCATGTCGGCTATACTGGCGCCATCGGACTCCAAGGCTTTGGCATCGGTGGCGACGTCTATAGCAAGCTCCGCCATTCCCGCCAAATATTCCGTGACCTGCATCACCGTGTCGCCCGCCGCAATCATTGGGCACACCTGCAATAGCAAAGGGGTCCACCATGTACGACATTATCATCATCGGTACCGGTCCCATCGGCGCCGGGGCTGCCCGCCATGCCAGTGCCACTGGCGCCAACGTCGCGATCATCGGACCCACCGAACCGCTCCGCACCAGCCATACCGTCTGGAGCAGCCATTACGATGCCGCCCGCTTGACGCACCGCTCGGCTCGCAACGTGCAATTAGCCCAGTACGCCCGCGAAGCCATCAGCAATTACCGCGCCATCGAAGCCCAAAGCGGTATCCCCTTTTATACGCCGTGTGGCACCCTATCACTGAGTCATGACTTGGGCGGATTTAGTTATACCGCCCAACGTACCGCCATCGAGCAGGCACTTGATTTTCGTTATGTCGACTACACACCCAGCACCATTACCCAGGCCTTCCCGATGCTCAGTGGCGATCTCGGCTACCACGGCGTCTACGACGGGCCACCATCGGGCTATATTGCGCCGCGCGCCATGGTGGCAGCCCAACTGACCTGTGCCCAACAACAAGGGGCCACTATCATCCGCGATATCGTGACGCACCTCACACCACAGCACGATGGGGTCACCGTCACCACCCACGACGGCGTAACCCTCCAGGCCCGGCGCGTCATCGTAGCTGCCGGCGCCTATAGTGGCTTGTGTGGCTTGTTGCCCACCCCCGTCCCGCACACGATCAAAAGCGAGACGGTGACCCTGGGCAAAGTCAGTGCTGCCACTGCCGCGCGCATGGCAGACATGCCCAGTATGATGGTCGATTGTGTCTCTGACGTGATTAGCGACGCCTATCTGACCCCGCCCGTGCAATACCCCGATGGGGAATGGTATTTCAAATTGGGCAGCAACAGCGTCCACGATTTGTTTTTTGACACCC
Organism: uncultured Chloroflexota bacterium; assembly: GCA_937876225.1. GTDB lineage: Bacteria > Chloroflexota > Chloroflexia > Chloroflexales > Roseiflexaceae > UBA965. The sequence goes on from CALFIC010000145.1 coordinate 32,579, forward strand.
TACCCGCCCTGCAACACTGGATCAACAACGGCGACATGCTCGCCACCCACCACGCCCAAATCGCACTGCTCAAGCAATTGTTTGCAGGGGTGGAATGGCTCGATTTCACCAGCCTACCCTGTGTCATCACCCGCACCCCCGATGGCGTGCCCAGCATCAGCAACGTCCATCCCCGTGTCACTGCGGTGGTGGGGTGCAACGGCTCACTCGCCAAAAGTGGCGACACCATTGGCCGCGTCGCCGTCGAGTTTGTGTAGTCAATAAATGCCAAACAGCCATCCACTGCATGAGTGGATGGCTGTTTTTGTGCCCCGGCATCGCACGTGGGATACCCTAAAATTCATGTCCAGGGGGCAAGATTTTAGCAGTCAATTCATCAAGCGCAATTTTGCGGTGCACGCTCGCGGGGTTGGCAGCGAGTTCCTGAAAGTAGACATCAAGTGTTGCCAGTACCATCGCTGGGCATTCGTATGGCTGCGGGTACGTCACGCCCACATCCACAAATGCCCCAGGCTCACTTTCGCTTTCTTCAACCATATGCCACGGGTAGGCCCGACATTGCGCCGGATAAAAATCCTCGCTATGGATGCCACAAGCCCCACTCTGTGTGTCTTGGAAGATACAGCGCCCATCACGCACTACAGTACGCCAATCGTCATTTTCATCGCGATAGACATGCTCAGCACCAAATTTGGTCGTAATCGCCTGCGTTTCGTTGCGGCTCAGCGTGACGCCATACCGACAACAGGCACCTCCATACGGACAGGTATTACACGGTAATGATTGGGGGTCAAGCTTGATAATCGATTGCATTAGGCAACTCGTTTCATCACACTACGGTGTGTTCTATCTGGCCAATCCGTTCAGGGGCCGGTGGGTGCGAATAATACCAAGCGGCGTAGAGTGGGTCAGGGGTGAGGGTACTAGCGTTTTCGCGGAACAAAATCACCAATGCGCCAATCATGTCGGCCGCCGTCGTATGCGCCACCGCAAACGCATCGGCTTCGAATTCGTGGCGGCGTGACCAATAGGCCGATATGGGCTCAAAAAACAAGCTAAACACCGGACTAATCAGCACAAACAACACCAATGCTAGCGCCGTGCCACTGCCCGTAACCCCCAACCCCGCAAAAAACCATGGCGCGTGCAGCAACCACGCCAACATCCCAAACCCGACTAGGGACATCCCGAACGACGCCGCAATCATTTTGGGAATGTGGCGGAGCTTGAAGTGGCCTAATTCGTGCGCCAACACCGCTTCGACTTGGCCAGGGGTCAATTGGGCCAGTAAAGTGTCATAAAACACGATGCGTTTTTTGTTGCCCAGCCCGGTGAAGTAGGCGTTACCATGCCCCGACCGCCGTGAGGCATCCATCACAAACAACCCACTACTGGCAAACCCTACCCGCGCCAACAAGGCCTCGATGCGGGGTACCAGTTCGGCATCAATGAGTGGGGTAAATTTGTTGAACAACGGCGCAATAAACGTGGGGTAGGCCCAGACGGCAATCAATTGAAAGGCACTCAGCGCCCCCCAGCCATAAACCCACCAATAACTCCCTAGCGCCTCCATCATCCACAGCACGAGCGCCACCAACGGCGTGCCAATCAGCAACGCCAGTAGCGCTGATTTGAGCAAATCAGTCACAAACATGGCCGGGGTGGTTTTGTTGAAGCCAAAGCGAGCCTCTAAGCCAAAGGTACGATAAAGCGCAATCGGAATCCCCACTGCACTACTCAGCACCATCCAGACCACGATCAACACCACGCCGCTCCACAATGGGCTCCAGCCCAAGGCGAGGCACTGTTGATTGAGCCAATCGAGGCCCCCACCCAACGTCCAACCTAGCAGAACCACGCTATCGAGTACGGCGTCGACCATCGCTACCCGACATTTGGCAATAGTATAATCAGCGGCTTTGTGATGCTCGGCGAGGCTTAGGCGCTCCACAAACGCTGCCGGCACCGTGGCCCGGTGCATTGCCACATGGCTCATTTGGCGCCATAGCAACCATAGGCGTACAAGGGTCGCAAGGATGGTGGCCGCCACAAATATCAACATAAAAAATGGCATAGATTCTGGCTTTCTCATCAATTTCGATTATCACAATCATACCATTTATCATCATACGCACAACAAAAACCCCTCCCCCACACAGGATAATCACCCCATGCCCCTGAAGGGGCATAAATCATAAACCCGGGGCGTTGCCCCGGGCGAGTTCATCATGCCCCTTCAGGGCAGAATAATGATATGCGATAGCCCTGAAAGGGCGGCATGCGACAGCCCTGAAGGGGCGCCATGCGACAGCCCTGAAGGGGCGGCATGCGACATACTTACAGCCCGTGCAGGGTCATCAATCCACATCCGTAGGCCTTCTCGGGGCCAATACCATCGACCAACACTTGGGCAAATAAATCTGGATCCTCAACCACCAAAGTACCGGTAAAACGCGTCGGCACGAAGCGAATCACGCCACTGGCAGCACGATTACCCACCATCAATGGTTCGGCGTGCAGGTCGAGCGACAATGGCGCCGAATCGTCGAGTACCACCTGGCAGCCGGCCGCGCGGATTTTTTCTATCAGCCATTGTTGTTGCAATTCGTCCGTATCGAGTCCTACCCGCACACTATTTTTGGTGTGAATATCGATTTTTTTGGCAGGGAAGGCCACTAGGGCAAACAACAATTGCTTTTTGACGGGGATAGCTTGGAATTTTTGCCATAGCGTATCAATCTGTTTGATTGGCACCGCCGCATATTCGGGGGGCAAGACGCTAATATCGGCATGGTGGATGCTTTGGACGAGGAGCGTCCAGACCGCGCCATTGCGATCGATGCGGTAGAGGATTTTGTTGATGTTGCGTTCAGCATTGACATGGTGAAACAAGTACATGACCCGGCGATGCATGGCCTGACAATCCAGCAAGTCGCGTTGTACCTCGGGATGGGCCAGATTGAGCGTAATCACGGTGTGCACGACTTGCGTAATCGGCGCAAATACCACGGGCAAGGCGTCATCATCGGGCGCAATCACCAGTTTGGGGGCATCCGCCGGGCGGGGAAGTTTTTTGCGCCGCGGTACAATGCCATGTTCGTTCGCCATAACACATCCCTCTATTATCTGCCATTATCCCACCAGCATACAGATGCAAATATCTCGTTACCATCGCCCCACCCGAGTGGGGAAAGTGTGTTGTCTGCCTTATACCGTCGTATCAATGAATTGTAACTGAATAATATCAATATACACTCGTTTTGTAAAAAATACCAATACTATTCAGCCGTAGCATGCCATCACTGCATCATGCCCATGCGGAATACCCCAAAGAGCATTCCGCCAGAATAGGCTACAATGGGCACATCCCTCACCAACACCCATAAGGAGCGCTATCATGACATCGCTCAGCTACCTCGACCTGATTGGGCGCCTGACTGACCTGACCCGGTTGGCCACGCCGCCGCCACCCGACGAGCGCACCGGCACCTTCTCGAGTTATGATCGCCGTTCACGCTACAACGCCAGCACCGGCCAATACGAAGACTGGGACGCCAACGACGACGGCACCGGTGTCATCCGCCACGAAGACGGCTATGCGGTGGTGGTCGACGCCACTGGACCCGGCGTGATTTGGCGGGTCTGGGCGGCCTTTGCCGACATGGGCCACATCCAGATTTTCATCGACGACGACGCCACCCCCGTGGTCGACATGCCCTTCCGCGATTTTTTCGAACGCCACCCCGCCAACCTCAATCCCCTCGGCATCACCAATCTGCCCCAGCTCACCCCCACCTTGTCACGGGGGCGCAACCGCTTCATCCCTATCTCCTACCAGCGCTCCTGCAAAATCCGCATGGCACCAGGTTGGGGCTTGTACTACCACTTCACCTACACGCGCTTCGGCGCTGATACCCAAGTGCCCAGCTATACCGGCACCCTGAGCAGTGCCGAATGGATGGCGCTGGCCCAGGCCGACCGCGACTTAGCGCAACGGGGCTACCGCTTGCCGGTGAGCGCCCACAGCCAGACCGATCAGACCACCGTCACGATTCCAGCAGGTGCCAGCATCACGCTGTGTGCGCTGACGGGGGCGCGTGCCATCGAAGGCCTACAACTGACCATCGCCGAGCTGACCGACGCCAATGCCGCCAGTGTGCTGGCCAACCTGCGCTTGACCATATATTGGGACGACGAAGCGACGGCCAGCGTCGATGCGCCGTTAGGGCATTTTTTTGGCAGTGCCCCGGGCCTCAATTATTACCGCACCTTGCCGATGGGGATGACCACCGGCTTTTTGTATAGTCATTGGTATATGCCATTTGTAAAAAACGCTCGGGTCGCGGTGGTGAATCGGAGCACCCAGGCCTACACGGTGCGACTTGCGCTAGCCCACGCCCCCCTACCGGGTGACGGGGCCCAAATCCTGCACTTCCATGCCCAATGGCATGGCGACCTCGCCAATCGGCGTCAGATCATCGAGGGGCGCGCCATCGATTGGCCCATCATCGAACTCACCGGGCGCGGGCGGTTTTGTGGCGTGCATCTGCACATCAACAATCGTTGGCAGACCCCAGCCCAGCCAGCCCCGAGCTGGTGGTATGGCGCGTGGGACAAGAAAAACATCGATTGGTGGTGGGGCGAAGGCGACGAGAAATTCTTCGTCGACGGCGAAAAGTTCCCATCTACCTTTGGCACCGGCTCCGAAGATTATGTAGGCTATGCCTGGGCCGCCGAGCCACCCTTCCCGGTGTTCGACAGTGCCTATGCGGCCCAGTCGTGTGTGCCGATCGACGGCAACGGCGAGACTTCGGTGGTGCGGGTGCATATTTGTGACGACGTGCCGTTCCAGCGTAGCTTCGAGGCCTGCATCGAAAAGTACAAGCCCAATGTCTGGGGTGACGGTAATATCTGTGAATACGACGTGGTAGTCTATTGGTATCAGGTGTAACGAGATAGATGGTGCCAGCGGATTCGTTACGTTACTCTATTGACATTCTTTATTAGGATGATACAATAACTATCCGTCCTAGTAGAG
>CALFIC010000146.1 GCA_937876225.1 uncultured Chloroflexota bacterium
GCGTTGAGACAGGCGCTGGCACTGGCATAATCACTGATGCCACCACAGGCCATGATGGGCAAGGTGGTGTGGGGCGCGATGGTTTGACAGGCGTACAACACCAGCGGGAAGAAGGCCGGGCTAAGGTAACCGCCGGTGGCCACCCGCGGTGCGCCGCACAAGGTCAGCGCATCGACGTTGGCCGTTGCACACTGTGCCACGAGCGGTAACAACAGGTGTGGGTCGGTCAAGGGGATTTTGACAAACAACGGCAATGTAGCAGCCTTCCGCAGTTGTTGGAGCAACGTCTCGCAACTGAGTTGGCTGGGTGCGAGGGCGACTTCGAACCCGGCCACGCCTTCGACTTGGTCGAGTTCGCGGATGGCCTGTACGACGTCGGCATCATCGCCGGCCAGCGATACGATGACGGGGATGCTCCAGGTGGCCCAGACGGGGGTGGCGCGCCGCCCCACCCATTGCACGCCCGGGTCATGCCACGGCTCGGCATAGAGCAAGCCGCCGCGGTGTTCGTGCAGGGTGTTGGGACCGTTCGGGCTGCGCCCATCCATGGTGATACTGGGCGTGATGAGTGCGGCGGGTTGTACCTGGTGGATGGTAGGTGCGGTATGCACGCCAAAGCCGAGGCTGCCGGCTGCGGCCATGAACGGGTGCTCTAGTATAATTTCATAGGGATTGTGTGGTGTGAGTTGTATCATGCTGTATTTGTATAAAAAGGAACGTCCATGACAGTATACCGTGTGTTGTTGGTTGGGTTTGGTGCCGCCGGGCAAGGATTTGCCCAAATCATCCGTGATCATGGGGCGCGCATTGCTGCGAGCACCGGCGCCGATATCAAAATTGTGGGTGTAGCCACCGCCCGCCGTGGCAGTGCCTATGCCGCCAATGGCCTCGATGCCGCCAGTCTGTTGACGGCTATCGGCCAAGGCGCGCTGACCACTCTCGCCGAGGCGGTGAGTGACGATGCGTTGACGATGATTGCCACCCGTGACGCCGACGTGCTGGTCGAGCTCAGTCCCACCAACCTCGAGAGTGGCGAGCCTGCTACCAGCCACATCACCGCGGCCCTCAATCGTGGCCTGCACGTGGTTACGGCCAACAAAGGCCCTGCCGCCTTGCACCTCAAGGAATTACGGGCGCTAGCCGCCCAAAAGGGACTCTTTTTGGGGATCGAGGGCACCGTGATGGCCGGCACGCCATCGTTGCGCTTGGGCTGGAGTAGCCTACAAGGGTGCGAGGTCAGCATGGTGCGCGGGATTGTCAATGGCACCACCAATTATATTTTGACCCAGATGGAACAAGGGCTCGATTATGCCGATGCCTTAGCCGATGCTCAGCGTCTTGGCTATGCGGAAGCTGACCCCACCGGCGATGTCGAAGGGCACGATGCGGCCGGCAAAGCGGCGATTTTGGCGAATGTCTTGATGGATGCCGGTTTGCGCCCCAGTGACGTGGCATGCCAAGGCATCACCGGCATCACGGCCGCCGATGTGAGCGCTGCCCAGGCCGCCGGCGAACGCTGGAAGCTGATCGCCGAAGTACGCCGCACCCCAGCAGGGGTGGTGGCCTCGGTCGCACCGATGCGGTTGTCGGTGACCCACCCCTTGGCGGGTGCGGCAGGCGCCACCAATGCCTTGACCTATACCACCGATTTGCTGGGTGATGTGACTATCATCGGAGCGGGTGCGGGCGGTGTGGCTACGGGATTTGCGGTGGTTGGGGATCTTTTGGCGTTGCACCGCGGCGAGCGCGAGCCCGCCAAATAAGTGCGCCAGTGATAATGAGCGCACCGAGGGGCATCAATACCCATGGGAA
>CALFIC010000147.1 GCA_937876225.1 uncultured Chloroflexota bacterium
GTTGCTGGAGCTCACCCCGCCACCACACCACTACCGCCATTACCAAGAGCGCTGAGCCATTGGCAACCATCAACAGTGTCATGCCCGGTAAATGGGCATCGAGTTGCAGATAACGTGCCAGCACCGGGTAGACACCCCACGCACTATGGCCGAGGAGTGCGGCGAGTAACCACATATTGCGTGATAGAGGGGCTGGTTGGGTGGGTGTGCTCATGTAGTGACCTTTGTCGTTGATGATTCGGCAACAAAAAACCGACTCCGTATGGAGCCGGTTACTATTCATGGTCGGGGCGAGAGGATTCGAACCTCCGACCTCAGCGTCCCGAACGCTGCGCTCTACCAGGCTGAGCCACGCCCCGATTGAATTGGTGCCGGAGGTGGGAGTCGAACCCACATGAAGTTGCCCTCAATGGTTTTTGAGACCATCGCGTCTGCCATTCCGCCACTCCGGCAAGTCACTCACTCAATCCGTTCGTCACTTACGAATGAGGAGTATAGCGTATAAATGGAGCGTTGTCAAATCGAGTTTTGGGCAATTTCATCATATACAACAACCCTCCCCAAACAAGAAAGTGGTGAGTGCATTCCCTACAGTATTTTTGCGCTGCTGTGCGTCAAACGCTCCGGCACCACACCAAACCGAGACTACCACGTGCACTTGGCACGAGATAGCCTCCGTTCCTGTTGTAATGCTTCCAAACGCGTTCAGACGATTTGCATCCGACCACGAAAGGTGTGCTGATTGATTAAACGCGCATTGATATAAAACAATAACGCACTTGTGGTAGCAGTAAGTACAATCCCTTGAATGATCCGCGTGTCGCTGTGCCCATTTAAGTCAATCATCGCCGTAATACAACTTGCCACCATGTGCAACACCAAAAAAGGACTGGCAATATAAAATCGTTGCCGTAAGGCATACCCCAGCAACAATAAATCCATCAATAATACACACAGGACGACGACTCCGACTGCAATGTATTGCCACCACGCTGATCCCGTATAAGCACACAATATAATACTTGCCTCAACAACCATTATCGCAATGATGGGCTTGGACCAACTCAGTCGTTGTAACGTCATTCGGTCCCAACCGACAAATCCGTACATCAACAAAATAAACCCTGCCCCGAGGATTGGGTAGGCGAGGTTGGGAGTCAACCATTGGTGTGTGTTACTACTCACGATAAATGACTTGCAGAGTAACCCGGCCATAATTACAACTGCACCACTCGTAGCGAGTCCTTCGCGCATGGCACTCCGCCGCCCTGCCAACGATCGTACATGCCACAGTGCCATCAGCGTCAATATGATTGAAAGTAATTGCATTACCATGATTTCCATTTGTGACTCCTTGTTCCAATATTTATTTGTGTATATAAATAGTACTACATAACATAATAATTATGCAAACATCAGTAACATATTGTGGTGCAGTGCCAAACTAACATGTATGGTGGTATGTAAATAATGCAAATTATACTAAAAATCGACTATATTGACTGAAAATTAGATATGAAATGTAAAAAATATGCATTTTTATTACTGAAAAACATTTTTTGTAATACATATATATATCGAAATTGCCATCATAAATCGTGTATCCGATTAGTAGCTACTAGTCGGATACACGATTTGTTATGAAATTGTAAGAATGGAATCAGGGTGATGTGTCGGATTAGGGGCGTTTGGTGCTACTTGGTTTTATTACGACCGTGCGACTTGGCGTGAATGTACGCGTCGCTGACCGTGTCACTGTTGCCGTTTTGGTTGCAGTAGCGGTGCGACTAGGCGTGAGGGTAATCGTCGCCGTAGCACTTGGCGTGGCACTGGGGATAGGGGTAGCACTTGGCGTCATACTTGGGGTTGGATTAGGGTCAGCTACGCCATTGAGCAAAAACCAAATCGTGGCGGGGATTGAATTATCCGTCCCATCGCTGACTTGAATGATGACACGATCGTGTTCTTGGGTGGTGCCGTTTTGGCGATAGATAATCCGTTTGCGCATAATATCGGCATAACTAAAGCGCGTCCCGTTGCTCATGCGTGCGCCACCATACAGCAACCAGCCGTTGATAGGCTCAGACTGCAAGGTAAATACCAGTTGATTGAGCGGCGTTTCGGCATCTTGCGCCTGAACTACTTGATTGTCGATTGCCACCATGGCACCAGCGTCAATCCGGTATTGATGATCAATTGTAATCACCGGTACGGCATTGACGGCTTGATTTTGGTCCGCTGTACATTTCGCTGCTGTGCTCGTGATACAGCTTATCTGGCTCACATTGCCGGCTTTGTCTTTGAAACGGGCATAGATGGCGTTAGTCGTCACACTACGTGTACCGATGTCTACTGTCGCTTGTGTACTGTAGTTTTGCCAAGGTGTCTGGGTAAAATTACTCGCACTTGCGATTTGCATTGCGGTGATGCCCGACCCGTTGGTGCTACTCGTGCTTGGGCGATCATTTGCGACGACGTTCACGAGCACTTTGCCGTTGATGTTACTGCGTACACTGAGTACTGCTGATGGGGCCGTGCGGTCAACCATGATGTCATCTTGGCTGATTTGGGTAATCGCTCCGTCGACATTGCGGAAGCGCACGTAGATGCGGTACTGCGCACTATCCACACTATCAAATGTCCAGGCGCGCCCCAGCGCAAAGGGCTCCCATGTTTGGCTCCCAAAGACGCCACTCGTACTAAATTGCATTTCGGCAATTGGTGGGATGGTATTGAGTGGAATGCTCATCGCCAAATTGACATTGTTGATGGAGGTAAATTCATCACCATTGTTGATTTGGATACCATACATATCGGGAATCGTGGTGTTGACGATAATCCCGGTAAAGGTCGTGGCCACATTCCCTACGCGGTCACGTGCTTCAATCCGCACTTCTTTGTAGCCATCACCCGCACTGAGCACAATGTCACTGCGGGGTGTATAGTTTTGCCAGGCGCTAAAGTTGATGCCATCTTCGCTCCAACGCCACATCACGGCTGGGTCGCCACCACCAGTCTGCATACTGAGGCGGACGCGGTTTGACGTGGTCACTTCGGCACTGCGAGCGGTGCTGATACCACGATTGATCCACGCTTGGATTTGGGGCGGCGTTTCATCGATGGTCGTGTTGACAACATTTGACCAGGCTCCGACTGTGCGATCGTTGAGGTAGGCTCGTACTCGGAAGGCATAGTTGAGTTCGCCAATCGTGCGAATCGTCGTGTCACGGGCGGTTAATTCGCGTACCACCGTCATCCAGTCACCACTGGGCATCGCGCGCCGTTGTACTTCGTATTTGTAGGCTTGGTTAATCGGTGTCGCGAGGCTCCAACGTAATGCGACATCGTGTCCCGATACCGCATCAACGCTACTGAGTTGCACTGCTGGTACCACTTTTTGCACGATGACGGTAAATGCATCGTTGGCCGTATTACCACTGCGATCGGACGCGGTACAGGTAATCGTATGCACTCCTACTGGCAACATGATGCCACTGTTTTTGTCACAGGTCACGGTCACATCGCCATCACGCAAATCGCTGGCCGTCACACTAAAGCTCACCGCCGTGCCACTATCGTAATAGGCATCCAAAATCATGTCGTACGGCAACAACAACGACGGCGGCGTTTTGTCATTGACGGTGATATATGCCGTCGCACGTGTGCTCGTGGTATAGAGCGGGTTCGCGCCGATCGAGGCTTGCACGTCGACCTGGCCATTGCCCATAGAGGCCAGCGGCGGCGTAAAGCGCAACCCTTCGGCCCCTTGGGCAGCAGTGATGTACTGCCCCACATTGAGGGTGGTGACACCGTCGTGGAGGTACAACGTCCCGCCGATAATCGCTGCAATCCGATAATGACTGACCTCGGCACCGTCGCTACTATTGGGTAATACTACCAGTCCATTCGTCGACTGTGTGCCTTCATCGACGTTCGTGGTAGTGATACGTGGAGTATCGGCAACCGGCGTAATGACGATAGGCGCGCTGGCGACGTCACCCCCAATGCCTTCGACCGTCGGCGATGTGGCTGCTTGGGCTTGGAAGACATAATTGCCAAAAATATTAGGATTGGGGCGGAAGCGCAAGCCGGCACTGGCTGCACTCGCCGTAATAAAGCCTCCATTCAGCACGGACGTGACTCCATCGCTGAGATAGATCCGCCCTGGGGCATTTGTTGTCACCCGGAAGTAACGGATCTCGTCACCATCGACTGCATTGTGGGTAATCACGATGTCAGCCCGACTCAATTCGTCTTCTTTGGTGGTGGTGCCGGTAACCACCGGCGCCCCATCAGGGATGGGGGTAATCGTAATCGTCGCGGTGCCGATGGCACTCGCCCCATCCCCGTTGGCCGACGTGGCAGCCCGTACACTCACACTCCCTGCGGTCACACTATTGCTGTTTGGCGTAAAGCGCAAGCCTTGACCTGCCGTCACCAAATCAATCACACTCCCGGCAACGATCGGCGTGGTGCCATTGGGCATGTAGAGTTGGCCACCACTATAGCCACTAATCACGACATGGGTCACTTCGTTGCCATCCACCGGGTTGCGCGTAATCACCAATCCATCGTATGACTGGGTATCTTCGGTGGTGGCAGCGTTGCTGATGAGCGGGGGATCAGCCATGGCCGTAATATTAACTGTAGCAGTCACAACCACCGGGCTGACTCCCGTGATATTTGCTTTGGTCGAGGCTTGGACTGCCACCGCCCCCGCACCAACACCATTGAGGTTAGCATCTGGGAGGAACCGCAAGCCACGCTCAGTTTCGCTCACTGGCAAATAGCTACCGGCAGCAACAGCAGTGGTGCCATCGGCTTTGAACAGCCGTCCACCCACCACCCGCGTAATCCGCATATAGGCCGTCTCGGGACCATCTTCGGGATGGCGTTTGATTTTCAACAAATCACTCAATGTATCTTCGGCGGTAGTAATGTTGCTCACCACCGGCTCACCGGGCAAGGCGATGTTGATGGGCACATACGAGCCACTTTGGGTGCCGTTGCCCAATTGCCCCCACGGGTTTTGCCCCCAACAGCGGATGCGCCCACTGAGGAGCACTGCACAACCATGTTGGGCATCAGTCCCCGCGATGCGTGTCGCCCCAAAAATTTCTGGCATCTCGGTGAGCACGGGGACATTGATGACGCTGTTTACCCCCAGCACTCCATTCGCACTTTCGCCGATGGCATATACCTTGCCTGATACTCCGCGGTAGTAATAACGATTGGCGATGCTCCCTGACACATCCACAAACGGTTCTGGTGTGTCGATGGTGCGCGGATTGGGATTGTAGTTGTCACCAAACCACCCCCAGCAATTCAACGAACTATCCGTCAAAATCGCACAGCCACCACTATTCACCAACGCATATTTGCTGACATTGGGTCCAAGTCCAAGCACCGATAAGCCCGAATAATTCGATGCCGATGCAAACCCGATACCCAGTTGGTTGTTGGCGTTGTATCCCATACAGGCCAAGCGATTGTCGAAGCGTTGGATACATATACGGCGATTCCAATCGACGTTACGGATTGCTACTGACTTCATATCGCTCGTGTAAATAACACGTGGTGTGAGGAAGTTTGCCTCCCAGTTTGGTGTGTATATCCATTGTTGATCATTATAAGCATCGACATTGCGATTTGCTCCCCAACAAACCAAATAACCCGTTTTGTTGATGATACAGGTGCCAACGTTTGATACTGCCATCTGTACCACATCACGCATTCCTGGTACGGTGGTTGCTCCCCACTTGACGACAACACCTTGGCCATCACCATGGTAGCCATAGCCCCAACAGGCCATACTACTATCACGCCGCAAAATACAGGTGATGTTGCTCGCACCAGCAATTGCCACTGCATCAGTGACATTGGGCACCTCAACGGGGTACAGGCTATAGCGCGTAAAGGGATCATTAATCCCCAATTGTCCTTCGCCGTTGTAGCCCCAGCACATTACCGTGCCGTTGGCCCGCAAGCCACAGGTGTGATTGTCGCCTACCACGACATCCACAAAGCGCGTGCTCGTACTCGTGGTGTCAAATACCGGTGCCGAAGCCCCAGACGATGCCTGACTAATCGTTGCCGTAGGCATGTACATCCCTACCAGTAACACGAATGTGAATATCGTCCGCAACCATGAATGTGTACGCATAAAAACCTCTTTTGGCAGCAAAATTGCCCTTATAGTTACGATATCACGTGAGTACGTCACAAATGTGGACGTGACGTATTAACTGCAGGCTATTTTTTGTTGATTGTGGTGATTTGTTTTTCTTTTTGTGAAAAAAATGTCGGGCTACAGCGGTGAATCGAATGCATGACGATTCTCCTCGTAGCTCCGGGCGTAAGGAATCGGCGTTAGATCGGAAGAGCACACGTCTGAACTCCAG
>CALFIC010000148.1 GCA_937876225.1 uncultured Chloroflexota bacterium
ACCACATTGATGGCGATGCGGCGTGGCGAGCCAGCGGCGATTGTGGCGGCGCACCCGCGACGATTGTTGAGTATGATTTGTCTCACCGTCAATCAATTGATTGACATCCCCGGTAGTCGGGCTATTTTGTTGGTGCACGACGATGTCGCTGCCCAGGTGGTTTCCCACGAAGTCAACGCATTCGTTGATAAAGTTATCGATCACGACATCACTGTTGCGGTGATTAGTGATAGTAGCGGCGATATGCCGCAGGCACGATTATTGATTGTGACGTACGAAGCGTTACATCGCCGCTTGTTGCGTTACCATGACCGCATGTGGCGCCCGTGTTGGGAAGCAGTGCGCCTGATTGGTTTGGTCGATTTACATATGGCTGCTGGGATTGGCATGTACCATATTGCAGCGCTACTCGTGCGACTGCAGCGTGTGGTAAATCGCTATGCCAGCATGCAAGTAGTGCAATGGCTGGCAACGAGTATGCCTGCCGATGGGTTGGATGCGGTGTTGCGGAGCCTTGGTGTGGGCACATGGCGTCTGATTCCAGCCGACGATTATCCGAGCGACGCTGTTGATGTGTCGGTATGGCATTTACCCGAAGATTACCTGGCTGTCGCCCATGAATTGGCCGTGCAAATCAGCAATGCCGGCTATACGGCGCATTTGTATGCTCGTGATGTCGAGCAACATTTACTACCTGATGCTGACCCACACCAGAGTATTACTGTAGGCCCCCAACTGACGGGGGCACAGGTCTTGATTGTGGCCGGGGTTGCCGATGACCGCTGGTTGCTGGCACAAGCCTTGCGGAGTGGTTACCATGCAGTGGTGGTGTTGCTTGGTGCCCACCCCCTCGATAGCTGGTATTCACAAGTCCCAACGCGGTTGGTTGAAAATTTGACGGTTGATTGGCCACTGGCTGCCCTCAATGCCTATGTCCTGACCCAACATTTGCGCACAGCAGCCTATGAATGGCCATTGCGTGATGAAGAAATAACGGCCTGGCATGCTAGCGAATTGCGTGACCGCTTGGTCGAACGCCAACAATTGCGGGTATTGCCCAACACCCAAGGCTGGGTAAGTGCTGGCGAAGATGACCCCTACGACGATTTTCATTTATTATCGGCGATTGGGTTGCCTGTATTGTTGCGGATTGGCGATATCAGTCTTGATGCGCCGTTTGATCCGACGGGATTTGAGCGTTGGCTTGCCAAAGGGGCTTCGGTGCCACCGTGGTATGGCGGGATGCGGGTTATCCAGCGTAACGAAGACGATGGTAGTGTGGTGCTCCAGCCCGACGTCCCGCAACGACGGACATTGCCGTTACGGTCGTGTGAGGTGGCGATTCGCGACACCAAAACTACGCATGCGCTGACGCAAGGTGCAGTGGTGACCTATGGACGGGTGTTGGTGACGGAGCGGGTTGTAGGGATGCGCGAATTACGTGACGACGTGGTGCGCGACCATATGTTTGCAACGCCCCTCGAAAGCCGGTGGAGTGCGCCGGGATGGTGGATCGATGTGCCACAGTGTGTCGATGAAGCCGCCTTGCGGATTGGCTGGAGTGTGGTGTTGACGTTGCCGGTATTGAGCATGTTAAAAACGTCAGCGGTGGTGCCGTGTGGCGATACGACCTTCCGTCGTCTCTATATTATCGATGCACAACCAGGGGGCAATGGTGCGGCTGAATGGATGTTTGCGCATATCGAAGAAGTACTTGTCACGGCGGTGGCGATTGCACAGACGTTGCAGGCAGACCCGTTGTTGGCCGAAAGTTGTCAGCTAGATAACGAATGGCTGCGTCGTTTGATCGGCACCCGTGGAATGACCACACCGGTAGCGAGTCCAGCCTTGCCGCCATTAGCGATGCCGGCCCCACGTCGTGATGTGCCAACGACCGTGGCCATCCCCACGCCACCGGTGCGTGATGACGACGAAATATACACCGTGATTCCCAGTGCCACTCCTGGGGCACCGAGTGATGTGACTGCTCCCCAAAAATACCCCCCCATGGGGGCGAATCGCAACACCCCGGTGCCGCCACGGCGCTCGTGGGCCACGCGGCCCAAACGAACTCCCGCCGAACCTACGCCACCCGCACCGGTGAGTCAACCATCTGCGCCAACCACGCCGGTGCCGAGTCGGTCAAATCCTGTGTCTACGCCAAGTAGTGTGCGACCGAGCACACCGGCGTCGAGTCGGCCAAATCCTGCGTCTACGCCGAGCAGTGTGCGCCCAAGCGCGCCGGTGCCGAGTCGGCCAAATACGCCACCGGCGCCGAGTAGTGCGCGCCCGAGTACGTCGACCACCCCACCCCCGTCAGCGAGTCGGCCGCCGAGCCGAGCAAATCCGCCGGCAGAGGCGACCCCTGCGGCACCAAACGTTAGCCGGATTATGGACAATATTCGCAAGCAGATTCAACAACAACGACCGGCGGCACGGAATACTCCTGCGCCAGCGGCCCCGATACAATCACGCTTTGGGGATGTCCCGCGCTTTGTTGCGGGGCAGCGGATTTTTTGTTTGCCGTATGGCGATGGTGATGTGATTGCCAGTGAATTTGTCGATGGGCACGAATTTATCCGTGCGGAATTCCCGACGTATGGGGAATTACGGATTGACCCATCGGTGAGTTTGGTGCGGATTATTGCTGAACAGGACAATCAAGACGAGTAGTCAAGATGTTGTGCTACAGACTATTGACAATGCGAACAAATATGCTACAATGCCCATGTGATTTCTTATCACATTAAATACGAGTGGATACGTTCGAATACGAGAGGAGTTCCCCCTATGGCACGTGATCTCAACAAAGTGATGATGACAGGGTATCTGGGTGCAGACCCCGAGATGCGCTTTACCCCACAGGGGAGCCCTGTGACCACCTTCCGGGTGGCGAGTGGGCGGAGCTGGAAGTCAGCTGACGGCACGCAACACGACGACACCGAGTGGTTCCGGGTGGTGGCATGGGAGAAGTTGGCCGAAATCTGCAACCAATACTTGACCAAAGGCACCCGTGTCTATGTCGAAGGGCGTTTGCAAACGCGTAAATACACCGACCGCGACGGCCAAGAGCGTTATTCGACTGAAGTTATCGCTACCGATATGATTATTTTGAGTAGCAAACGGGGCGAAGACGGTGGTGACGACGGCAGTTATCAAGGGATTAGTGGTGGCAATTACGGTGATGAGCCCATGGCCAAGTCTGCTCCAGTCCGTGGTGCATCCTCTCCGAGTGTGCCTAGCCGTACCCCTGCGCCAGCCCCGCGCAATCGCCCAGCCCCGATATCAGCGAGTGGCGACGATGAGTTTGATGCTCCACCGCCCCCCCGCCCAGCGCGCCCTGCGAGTGGTAGTGCGACCCCACGTAAGCCGGCACCGGCACCATTGCCTGACGATGATACCGATTTGCCGTTTTAATTTACAAAGTGAATGTTACCCCGGCTGGAATAAATCCAGCCGGGGTATATTTTTTGGTGTGGACAAAGAGACATAATGATGTTTTTGGTATGCACAAATCTGTTTTTGGGGCAGTCGCATAATGTGCATGTATCGTGGCTCGTGTGTATGCTTAGCGCTACGCGTAGACGAATAATTGATGTGTTGTTAACAAGAATCGTGTCAGTATTTATTTGTTTTTCAATATGATAGGATAGAGTGTAAATACTGATGTAAGCCAAATAGAAGCTAATTAGAGGAGTCAAGAAATGGCTGTACAAAATCATAGTCGGCGTGAATTTCTCCGGAAAGTGGCGTTTTTGGGGATGACGAGTGTGTTGGCGGCATGTGGGAGCATGCCTGTAGCGAATACTGCAGACAAACCGGCTGGGAGCGGTACATTACGATTGGTGCATACACTAGAGTGGGCTGGGAAGGAAGTATTATCACCGGCGTCACCGAATCGTTTCTTCCCGACGATTGAGTTACTCTACAATCGTTTGGTGCGGATGAACGAAGCCGGTACGCTAGTTCCTGAGCTTGCTACAGCATGGAAGTCAAATGAGGCTGCGACTGAATGGACGTTTACGTTGCGGCAAAATGTGCGCTTTCATAATGGGGCATCCTTCACTGCCAAAGATGTGATTTATACGTTGCAAAATGTCATGAATCCGGCGATTGAATCACCAGGAGCTGCAGTGCTCGAAATTGTGGATGCAAAGAAAGTGATTGCTCCCGATGACTTCACGGTGGTGTTTGCGTTGAAGCAACCACATGCAGATTTTCCATTGTTGTTGCTCCATTATGCGATGTATATCATTCCAGATGGCATTGGCGAAAAAATCAACACCACGGGGATTGGGACTGGTCCATTTAAACTGACCCAACTTGCCCCAGAGGGTGTGACAACGGTGGTGGCAAATCTCGAATATTGGGCTGGTAAACCAGGTGTTGCCCAGGTCGATATTGTAGGCATCGCCGATACCGAAGCCCGCACTGCGGCGTTGTTGGCCAATCAGATTGATTATGTGGAAGCAACCAGCCCAGACAGTGTTGATTTGATTAAACAAAAATCAGACTACAAAATCTATAACCTGCCTTCTGGTAATTGGCCGGTATTTGTAATGAAAACGGACGAAGCTCCATTTGATGATAATCGGGTGCGGATGGCGATGAAATTGGTGGTTGACCGTGAGGCAATGGTGACATCAGTGCTCAAGGGATACGGTAAAGTCGCTGGTGACCATCCGGTATGGCCAGGAGACCAATACTACCTTGATGTCAAACGCCCCCGTGACGTAGCGAAAGCCAAAGCGTTGTTGGCTGAAGCTGGTCATGCGACGGGACTTGAGGTGACGTTGTATACTTCGGCGATTGATGAAAATATGATTCCGATGACGGTGATGTACAAAGAAATGGCTGCTGAAGCGGGGATTATCGTTACTATCCAACAAGAACCAGCCGATGGGTATTGGAATGATATCTGGATGAAGAAGCCGTTTTGTTGTTCGTCATGGGGTGAACGTACCGCTGACCAAGTATTGAACGAAGTATTTCGAACAGGCGCCACCTGGAATGAGACGTTTTGGCAGAATGCCGCGTTTGATGGCTTGCTTGATGAGGCTCGTCAACAACTCGATGAAGCTAAGCGCAAAGCACTGTATCAGCAGGCACAACAATTGTTGGCAGACGAAGGTGGCGCGATTATTCCATTCTTTACCGATGGGTTATCTGCTGCGCATGTGCGGGTAAAAGGTGTCGATACCCGCTATTTTGAATATAGCAATGTGACGCTCCAAGGGTAGTCATATCGCGTAGGGTGGCGAAATGGTTTGGTATGTAGTTCAACGGTGTATTGGGGCACTCATGACGTTATTTATTGTGGCTGCGGTAATTTTCGCAGCCACAGAATTATTGCCTGGTGATGTGGCGACGGCATTACTAGGGCGTGATGCCACGCCCAAGCGGTTGGCGCAGGTGCGCGCCCAGTTGCGGCTTGATCGCCCCGTAAGTGAACGCTATTGGGCGTGGTTTGGTGGTTTTGTGCAAGGCGATTGGGGATATTCGCTGGCGCGACCGAATCAAGCGATTATCCCATTGGTCGGTGAGCGCCTATTGAATACGATGTGGTTGGCGTTCATTGCGGCAAGTGTGGGGATTCCAATCGCTATCATGTTGGGAGTGATTGCAGGGTTATACCGTGATCACGTGCCTGATGTGGTTATTTCGGTGATTGCATTGGTAGGGATGAGTCTGCCTGAATTTGTGATTGGTTCTTTGTTGATGTTGGTATTTGGGGTGATGTGGGCGATTTTGCCGGCAATCACCATTGTGCCTCCAAACGCATCGTTTGGGCAGTTATTGCCGAGTATGATTTTGCCTGCATGGACACTGATGATTGTGATGGTGGCATACATATTGCGGATGGTACGGAGTAGCATGATCGATGTGCTCCAGAGCGAATATGTCCAGATGGCTTATTTAAAGGGAATGTCAAGGCAGATGGTTATTTGGCGTTATGCCATACCGACGGCATTGTTGCCGAGTATCAATGCGATTGCCTTGACAGTGGCGTGGTTGATTGGTGGGGTGGTGGTAGTCGAAACGGTGTTTAATTTTCCTGGGATTGGGCGCTTGATGACAGCAGCGGTTGGTGATAGAGATTTACCATTGGTACAGGCGCTCGGGCTGGTAGGGGCGGCGTTTTATATTGGAGTGAATTTAGTCGCAGATATCGCCACATTGTGGTTGACCCCACGGTTGCGTACGCAATATTGGTAGTGGGTAGCTGATGATACCGGTATGGAATGGGATTGAATCGAATTGATGAAAATTCGCGCATTTGTGAAACAACTATCGTTTGTGTCGTGGGTGGGGATTGGGTTTTTGGTGGTGCATGTCGTGATGGCACTTGCAGCTCCATGGATTGCCCCATACTCACCAACGGCGATTGATGCAACCCAGGCTATGCACCCACCATCGCTACTGCATTGGGGTGGCACAGATCGCTATGGGCGGGATATTTTTTCACGAGTAATATATGGCGGGCAAATCGCATTGGTGATTAGTCTCACGAGTGCTGCCCTCGCTGTCGTCGGTGGTGGATTGATTGGTGTGTATGTGGCATATATTGGGGGTTTCATCGACGACGTGATTATGCGGCTTATCGATGCGCTCATTTCGATTCCGAGTGTACTATTGTTGCTGGTGATTGTGACGGCATTTGGTTCTGGCAACGGTGTGATTATCGCTGCGATGGTCGTGAGTTATTTGCCTGGAGTAGTGCGGGTGGTTCGTGCTACCGCACTTGAATACGTGCCGCGTGATTTTATTCAGGCGGCGCGAATCCGTGGAGAAAAAACAATCCATATCGTGCGAGATGAATTATGGCCAAACATCCTTGATGTGGTATTTGTGCAATTTGCCATGAATGCCTCTTGGATTGTGTTGGCAGTCAGTGGCTTATCGTTTTTGGGATTTGGGGTGAATCCACCTACCCCTGATTGGGGATTAATGGTCAACGAAAATAGAGCGATGTTGTTGCTCGCACCGTGGGGAATATTGTATCCAATGGGTGCGGTGGCAACATTGGTGATTGCCCTTAATCTGGTATCGGATGCGATTGCCAAGGCACTTGGACTTGATCGCAGCAGAGGTGTACCCGTATGAGTACTCCGCTGCTGGAAGTTGCCGGATTATCGATTGGATTCCGTCGGCCAAATGGGACGACGGTGCCTGCCGTCCACGATGTGTCGTTGCAGCTGATGCCGGGCGAACGCCTTGGCATTGTCGGTGAGTCTGGATGCGGCAAAAGTACCTTGACATTGGCGTTGTTGGGGTATATTCGTGGGAATGGTACACGGATGCAGGGGACGGTGCGCCGTCAGGGTGTCGATCTTTTTGCGCTGACGGAGGCTGCACTGCAACAGGTGCGGGGCGCCGAGATTGCGCTGGTGCCCCAAAATGCCGGCCAAGCGCTGGCACCACATCTGACGGTGGGGGCGCAGATTGGCGATGTACTGGCGAGACACCGTGACATAACGGGCCAGCCTGCGCAGCACCAGATTGTGCAATTGTTGCGTGATATGCGGTTTGGTGATCCAGATCAGATTGCAGTGCGCTACCCGCATCAGTTGTCGGGTGGCCAACAACAACGGATTGCGTTGGCAATGGCGTTGGCAGGGGCACCTAAAGTCTTGGTACTTGATGAGCCGACGACGGGATTGGATGTCACGACCCAAGCGCATTTGTTGCTGTTGCTCGATGAAATAACCCGTAACACACAGATGACAACGGTAGTCGTTAGCCATGATTTAGGGGTGATTGCGCGTACTGCATCGCGGGTGATTGTGATGTATGCGGGCGAAATCGTCGAAGATGGGTTGGTAAGTCAAGTTTTTGCGGATCCGCGCCACCCCTATACCCGTGGGCTTATCGCCGCTCTGCCTCGCATCGATCGCCCCGAGTTACCCTCAGCGATGGCGGGGCAACTCGGGCATGACTACACGTATCAGCGCTGTACATTTGCACCCCGTTGTGCGTTCGCACAGCAGATTTGTGATACTGCGCCACAATTGGGTGTAGCTGAGGCGATGCACCGTGTGCGTTGTCACCGTTGGTACGAGATTTCCAACGAGGTGCACATGGCTGATGTGGGGACGAGGATTGAGCGTGATGATGAGCCCACCACATCGACAGTCGTACTTGATATCAAAAATGTGGCTGCGACGTATCAGCGCCGGCGCTGGCAGTCGTGGTGGCGCGACGATGGCGTTGATGTGGTTCGCGATGTGCAAATCCAATTGATGGCAGGGCAAACGTGTGCCTTGGTTGGGGAAAGTGGCAGTGGCAAATCAACCTTGGCCCGGATGATTACCGGACTACATCCGCCACGACGGGGCGAAATTCGACTGTTTGATGCACCGCTACACGCAGATGTCTCACGGCGGAGCGTTGCCGAACGGCGCCATGTGCAACTGGTGTTTCAAAACCCTGATTCGTCATTGAATCCTCGGCATACCATTGCCGAAATTTTGCATCGTCCGCAATTTGTCTTTTTTGGACGGTCACGGGCTGAATCACTGGCGTATTCACGTGATATGTTGCAAAACGTGCGCATGGATGAAGCGTATCTCACGCGCTTCCCGAGTCAATTATCGGGTGGTGAAAAACAGCGTATTGCGATTGCGCGCGCATTCCTCGCAGAACCTGCAGTGGTTGTGTGTGATGAAGTAGTATCGGCGTTGGATGTATCGGTGCAAGCGGCAGTGTTGCGCTTACTGGTGGACATGCAACAAAAATCCCAAACGGCCTATTTGTTTATTTCGCATGATTTAGCCGTGGTGCGGGCTGTTGCCCAATATGTGGTCGTGTTATATGCAGGGCAGGTGTGTGAGTATGGTCCGGCCGAGACAGTGTTTTCTGCGCCGTTCCATCCATATACTGCGCTGTTGCTGGCTGCGGTATTGTCTATTGATACCACGCCAGCTGCCGATACCCTGCCACAACGAATTGATGTGGTTGATGGTGTAGTGCGTGGCTGTCCATTTGTGGCGCGCTGTCCGGTAGCGATTGCGGGGGTTTGTGAAACAACCCCGCCACCATGGCAGATTGCGGACAATGGACATGCGTTGCGTTGTCATCATACGCGTGAGGTATTGGCGAACAGTCAGAATCTGAAGAGCTGAAGTCGTACGTTGTTAGAAAGAGGTGTGATGATGTCAATGCCTGTACCAGTGATGGGGGCTTCGTTGCCTGCCAAGGACGTTGGCCAGTTTCGCGATTGGATTCTCGAGGGTCAGCGTGACCTCGAAATCGACGATCCGTTTTATTCAGACAGGTTAGATGGTGATTGGCAGCCGTTGGTGGCGCAGGTGCGCCATACATTGGCCGGCTACACGGGGCGAATTGGCATCCATGGACCAACTGAATCATTGCCAATCTGGTGCGATGATCGGCGTGTAAGTGAAATTGTCCAGCTGCGTTTGCGCCAAGGGTTGGCATTCGCCAAAGCGTTAGACGCGACCCATATGGTACTGCATAGCCCATTTACTTTTTTTGGGAATCTGCATGTGGTCCATACGTATGGGACTGATTTGACAAAAGAAATACAAATAATTCACCAAACGTTGGGTGAAATTGTGGCGGATGCCGAAGCACAGGAATGTATGATTGTAATCGAAGTATGTAGTGACCTGCATACGCGGCCACTGATTGAATTGGTCCGTTCGTTTCAATCCAAATATGTACAATTGAGCCTTGATGTGGGACATGCCCGGATCATGCAGGAGTACGGTGGACCGACACCCGACCAATGGGTGCGCGATGCAGCGGACCTGCTGGCACATGTGCACATCCAAGACACCGATGGATTGTATGACCATCATTGGGCGCCCGGTGATGGTTCAATTAATTGGTATGCGTTTTTTGATGCGGTGAAACACCTCAACCATATGCCGCGCATGATTATGGAAGTGGCACAGCCGAGTCTGATTATGCGTGGCTTTGACTATTTGCGTACGCGTGGCTATGTAGTGTAATCTAGGCGTATTGCGTGCACGTGTGTATCCTGCGGATACCCAAAGGAGTGAGCGATGGCCTGGATTAAAATGATTCGTGAAGACGAAGCCGAAGGGGCACTCAAAGACGAATACGCCAATGCGATGGAGCCGTGGGGTGGTGTGGACAACATCATGAAGATCCACAGCCTCAATGTGGCCACTCTCAAGGCACATATGTTGCTGTATGTGACGGTGATGCGGGGTGAGTCAGATTTGAGCCGGGCGCAGCGCGAAATGATTGCGGTGGTGGTGTCGACGGCCAATCAGTGCCATTACTGAATGACCCATCATGGACGGGGTCTCCGTCGTTTAACCAAAAACCCAGCCTTGGTGCGCCAACTCAAAAAAGACTGGCGGCGCGCCCAAATTACCCCTGCTGAACATGCCATGTTGACCTATGCTGAGAAGCTGACCCTCACCCCTGGTGCCATGGCCAAAACTGACGTGATGGCATTGCGCGCCGCCGGATTTTCGGATACTGCCATCCTCGACATCAACCAAGTCACCGGTTATTTTGCCTATGTGAATCGCTTGGCCGATGGACTCGGCGTGCCGCTCGAAGAGTTTTGGCGTACGGTGGACGAAGATAGCGATATGTGATGCGTGGTTACCACTAAAAACAATGAACAAAACCCCTCTCGTCAGTTGCCTGAACGAGAGGGGTTATTTGGCTCCCCGACCTGGATTCGAACCAGGAACCTAATGATTAACAGTCATTCGCTCTACCGTTGAGCTATCGAGGATCAATGACAACGAGGGGTATTATAGCAGGTGAAAGTGCGTGCGTCAAATACAATTTGGGAGTACTTTGCGGTGATATCGGCAGAATGAATAATAGCTATGGTTGATTGGTAGATTGACGAACCATATGATTTAGCATCGGTATTGCTATAATGAATACAGATGCATAGTGCCCGGTGGGTGCGCAAAATGCTTGGCGAGAGGAGTGCGGCATATGTCGTCAATAGAAATACGGATTCACGAGTTACGGACGCAAATTCGCGAACATGACTATCAATATTTTGTGTTGAATGATCCGATTATTTCGGATGCGGAATATGATTCGTTAATGCGCGAATTGCGTATGTTGGAATTGAGTCATCGCGAATACCAAGCAGATGATTCGCCCACCAATCGTTTGTACCCGGCGATTGATGGCCAATTCAAAAAGGTACGCCATCCCCAAGTGATGATGTCACTCGCCAAAGCATTTAAAGAAAAAGAAATCTACGATTGGTATGAGCGCCTCAAAAAAGAAATCGGTACCGAGGGGATGGCCTGGACGGCCGAGCCCAAAATCGATGGCCTCGCCATCGCCTTGACCTATGTCAATGGTGTGCTGGTGCGGGCGGCCACGCGGGGCAATGGTGAAATCGGTGAAGATGTTACGGCGAACATCGAAACCATCAATACCGTGCCGATGCAATTACGCCGCGATACGCACATCCAAGTGCCAAACGAGATCGAAGTGCGGGGCGAAATCTATATGCGCACCGATGAATTTGATGCACTCAACGAGCGCTTACGCGCCGCTGGCGAAAAACCTGCCGCCAATCCTCGTAATGCAGCGGCGGGATCACTCCGCCAAAAAGACCCCCGGGTGACGGCAACTCGCCCTCTGCGGTTTTTTGCGTATTCGATTGGTCCGGTGAATGGTGCCTGGCCTGATACGCAATGGCAAACATTAACGGCACTGAAAGCACTCGGGTTCGACATTAATGATGCGGCCAAACGTTTCACTGATTTTGAAGCGCTCATCAATTATGCCCGAGCCTGGATGATGAAGCGTGATGAATTGCCATATGAAGTCGATGGGATTGTGTTTAAAGTCGATAGCCTAGCCCAACAACAGGAATTGGGCATCGTGGGCACTGACCCGCGCTGGGCGATTGCCTACAAATTCGAAGCGCGTGAAACGTCGAGTATCCTCAAAAATATCACGGTGGCGGTGGGGCGGACGGGGGTGATTACCCCGGCTGCCGAAATCGAGCCGGTACAATTGAGCGGCGTGACGGTCCGTAATGCAAGTTTGCATAATGCGGATTTGATCGCCAAATTAGACATTCGGATTGGTGACCGCGTGTTGCTCAAGCGGGCTGGTGATGTTATCCCCTATATCATTGGCCCATTGCTGGCAGCTCGGCCGGCCGATGCGGTGCCGTGGCAAATGCCAATTGATTGTCCGGTCTGTGGGACTGCGCTGGTGCGGCCTGAAGGAGAAGTCGCCTGGCGGTGCCCCAATAGTGATGGTTGCCCTGAACAACGCAAACGTCGGCTGGAATATGCAGTGTCACGTGAGGCGCTCGATATTGTGGGTTTGGGTGAGCAACAGGTGCGCATGCTGGTCGAAAAAGGATTGGTGCGCGATATCGCCGACATATTCACCTTGACCCCAGATGTTTTTGTCGATATGGAAGGCTTTGGCGAGAAAAAAATCACCAATCTGATGCAATCGATTGCCAATGCCAAAAACCAACCGGTGCTACGGGTATTTATCAGCCTCGGGATTCATATGGTGGCCGACAAAGTGGCCCAATTATTACTCCAACATTTCGATAGTATTGCGGCGATTGCGGGTGCGAGTGTGGCCGAGATGAGCCAAATCGATGGGATTGGTCCGGTCAAAGCTCAGAATGTGGCCGAGTTTTTTGGGCGACCGGGGAATCAGCAATTGCTGGAAAAATTGACGGCACTCGGGTTGAATGTACGTGGCGGTCGGGTAGCGCCACGAGGTGATTCTTTGGCGGGTATGACGATTGTGGTGACGGGGAGTGTGCCTGATTATACCCGGGAACAAATCGAAGCGTTGATTACACGTCATGGTGGTAAACCTACGAGTAGTGTGTCGAAAAAAACCAGCTATGTAGTGGCAGGGAGCGAACCTGGCGGGAGCAAAATCCAAAAAGCCACCGAATACAACGTGCCTATCATTGATTGGAATGCGTTTATGGCGTTGGTAGGAGAAGCGGATGATTCTGTGGTAGTCAAGGCGCATGATGTGGAAACTGAAACGCCTGCAGTTGCAGTTACTCCAGCGCAATCACGGTTGTTTTAGCGAATAGCATCACCCAAACGGTGTGCGTATCGTTTTTGGGGCGATAATTTGTATTATAATATGTAGTAATTTATGAAGATACGACAAGTATGGAGAAATCGATGACCACTATCAATCCGACGATTTTTCGGGCATATGATATTCGCGGTGTAGTAGGGCAGGAATTGAGCGAAGCGGTCTACCACGTGTTGGGGCAAGCGGCAGGGACGTTGTTTGGGCGGCGTGGCAGCAAAAAAATCGTGGTGGGCCACGATGCACGTTTGACGTCGCCGGCATTTGCGGCGGCATTGATGGCCGGATTGCAGGCGAGTGGTTGTGACGTGATTGACATCGGGATGGTACCGACGCCGGTGATGTACTTTGCTGTCGACTATCTCAAGGCTGATGGTGGGGCGGTGGTGACGGCCAGTCACAATCCGCCCGAGTTCAATGGGCTCAAAATGCGCCATTATGAGCCACAATTTGGCGGCGTGCCTTTTTCGAGTGAAGAAGTCCAAGAAGTTGGCCAAATTGCCTTGAGTGGCGAATTTGTGCAGGGGAATGGGAGCTACACCCAAATTTCGGTTGATGATGCCTATGTGGCGCATGTGGCTGCGTTAATCCATTTGCCCCAGCCAATCAAAATCGTACTGGATGGCGGGAATGGCGTGGCCGGGCCGTTGGGGGTGCGGGTATTTGAGCGACTTGGGTGCGAAGTGGTGCCGTTGTTTATCGAGCCGGACGGCACATTCCCCAATCATCACCCCGACCCCCTCAAAGAAAAAAACATGCTGGATTTGATGCGGGCGGTCAAAACGCACGGTGCGGCCTTGGGAATTGGCTTGGATGGGGACGGCGATCGGTTGGGCGTGGTGGATGATCAGGGGCGGATGGTATTTGCTGACCGCTACATGATTGTGCTATCCCAAGCCGCATTGAAAAAAGGCCCGGCACCAATTGTATTTGATGTGAAATGTAGTACGGTGCTAGCGGATGCGATTACGGCATTTGGGGGCACCCCGGTGATGTGGAAGACGGGGTATACCAATCAATCAGCCAAAATGCGCGAGCTAGGGGCACCAGTGGCGGGTGAATTAAGTGGGCATGTATTTAACAATCGCCCTGGGCATAGTTTTGATGATGGCACCTTTGCCGGTGCGTGTTTGATCGAGGCTTTGGGGCAGAGTGGGCTGACGTTGTCGGCAGCGCTGGCGCCTTTCCCGGCCTTGGCAGAAGTCCCCGAAGAACGCATCGAGATGGATGATGTGCGCAAATTTGCGGCGGTGGAATATGTGCGGCAGCAGTTTGCCGCCACGCATACGATAATTGAAACTGATGGTTTGCGGATCGACTTTGGTGATGGCTGGGGTTTGTTGCGCGCATCGAATACTGAACCGATGATTACCACGCGCTTTGAAGCGGTGACGGCAGCGCGGGCGGCTGAAATCCGTGATGTGATGTTGGCCGCCTTGCGTGGCTATCAGCCGGCCTAGTCTGTTGGATGGAATGGCACCACGCAGGTACATGAAGGAGTACATATGTTAGGCATTCGTCGTCGCCTCGCCACCTTGTCTCACTTGGTGCGCCCGCTAGCGTTAGCATTTGTGGGGTGTGCGATTTTGGCGTTGGGGATTGGCTATGTCTTGACGCATTTATATCGTACCCTCGTGTTGCCCGAGGTGTTTTTTTATTTGACATTGCAATTTGTGCCACAGGTGTGGCGTGGGGTCTTCTTTTTGGTGGTGGGTGTGGCTACATTGAGCGCCGGTATCTGGACGTTGAGTGACAAAGTGGTTATTCCGTTGGATACCCAACCCCAAACCAACGAGTTGTTGTTGGATTATCGCCGCACCGATCGCCCGCCCCGGTTGGCGGTATTGTCGGGCGGCCCAGGGATGTTGGTGTTGGCCAGCCTTGGACGTACCGTCGAGACAATGACCTGTATTACGCCGGTGCAAGATCCAGTGGAATATTATTATCGTGCCTCGAGCTTGTTTAATTTCGAAAAAGTAGTATTTGTGGTGCCGACCCCGCAACCGATGCAAGTGACATTTGTGCTCGACAACGGCGTGCGGGTCAAACCGAGTGATCGGGTGCCCCACGACGAACACTATGCAGATCGTTATGTGGTCGATGTACAGCTCGATAGTGTGGTGCCACTCAGTGACGTATTGGTGACGCGTGCCACGATCGATGCGATTACCAACGCCGATGCGATTGTGATGGGACCGGGGAGTTTGTTTGAAAGTATCATCCCCGATTTATTGATTCCGGCGGTGCGCGAGGCGTTGAGTAGTAGTAAAGCCAAAAAAATCTATATTTGTAGCATTATGACGGAGCCAGGGCTGACAAGTGGGTTTACGGTGGCGGATCACATCCGCCAAATTGTGCGCTATGGCGGATTTGCCCCAGATTATGTGTTGGTAAATGCCCAGCGGGTCGATCCCGATGTGCAACGAATCTACGCAGCCGCCCACCAAGCACCGGTCTATTTAGCCCCCGAAGAATACGAAGAAACGGTGGTGCAAGCACTTGACCGGAGTACGGGGAGCGATGTGATGGTGGAAGGATCGGTGGTGGTCGAAGCGGATTTGGCGACGGCGGTGATTCAATTGACGGCATCGCTCGAAGACCCAGGCAAAAGTCGTACGGTGCGGGTGTTGCGCCATGACCCAGATAAAGTGGCTGCAGCAATTACCAGCATTCTACGGCGAGGACGTTAGGTATGGATGATACGATTTTGTTATTTGAAGACGAAGGGTATCGTTCGTTATTACCGTTGACCTACACACGTACGGCTGCTGATATTCGTTGTGGGATTTTTACGTTGCGTGAGCGACTACATGCGCGTTATGGCACTGCTCCTGCGGCAATTACGCGGGGGTATTTGGCTGACGTGTTTGGGGTAGGGCGTTGGCCGTTGCAGTTACTCAGTCGCAATGTGCCATTGTTACTCGTCAATAGTCGTTTGGTTGACATAGATTGTTTGGCGGCGCTCCATGATGCACCGCTCGGGACGATACTGCTAAGTGATGATGCCAATACGGCGGTGGGCGGGGGCACATTGGTGGCGGCTCGGATTACCCCGGCGCTGGCGAGTGCGGTATTCGGTGATTTGTTGGAACAGCACGGGCAACAGGCATTGCAGGAATTACAGCGGTTTTGTCAGGTGCTGACTGGCCGGCCGCTGATGTTGCAATTCCCATGGGATATCGTCGATTACAATGCCACGATGATTGGGCGCGACATTGATTTGCTCGACCCGACGGTGTACATCCCGCTGGCACAACATTCGCAGGCGGCGCATTGTCATGCCCAGGCTGGTGAGCGGATTTTGGTGCATCCGCAGGCCCAATTTGAGGCACCAGTGGCGTTGGATGCTCGTGAGGGTCCGATTGTGATTGGGGCAGCCCGGATTGAGCCGTTTAGTGTGATTCAAGGACCGGTGGCGATTCATGATGGTGCCTTGATTTCGGGGGCACGGGTGCGGGCTGGGACAACGATTGGCCCGGTGTGTCGGATCGGGGGTGAAATCGAGGCGTCGGTGGTGCAAGGGTATAGCAACAAGCACCACGACGGATTTTTTGGGCATTCGTACCTCGGTGAATGGGTCAATGTAGGGGCGATGACCACCACGAGTGACCTCAAAAATACCTATGGTACGATTAAAGTGACCTTGGATGGCTATGGGCAAGTCGATAGTGGTCGGCTCAAACTAGGCTGTTTTTTGGCAGATCATGTGAAATTAGGCATCGGGGTACATTTGAATGGTGGTGCGGTGGTCGCGACGGGGTCAAATATTTTTGGGATTCATTTTGCGCCCAAAACAATCCCCGCCTTTACGTGGGGTGGTGAGCGCTTCCGCGAATATCGCATCGACCGCATGATTGATGTATCCCGCAAGGTGATGGGGCGGCGGAAAATCACCTTGAGTGTGGCGCAAGTGGCGATTCTGCGCCACGTATTTGCGATGACGAGTGCGGATCGTGGGATTGACGCCGATGATGCTCCGGCGTTTGATGCGTTGGTCGGTGAAGTGAGTTGGCGTGAATGACGGTATCGGCGCTGGTATGATTAGGGGAAGGAGGAATCCATGCACGTCGTAGTAATCGGGGGCGGCAGTGGTTTGTTCCAGGCAATCAAGGCGGTTCGCCCAATCGCCCAACGCATATCGGTGATTGTGCCAACCTGTGGTGACGATGGTGCTGATGCATTGATTCGGCGCTTGGGTCCATACCCAGGGGTAGCAGGGGTCGTCAATGTATTGTTGCAGGTGAGTCGTGATGCGGCGATGCAACGCTTGATGCAACAACAATTCCCGCCACTTGGGACCCCTTATGACCGGATTCCATTTGGAGTGCTACAGGTGCTCGCGAATGCCCAAAGCCTCGGGTCTTTACCCGACGCACTTGAGGCGTTGCGGCAACAACTGCGTTGTGACATTGATGTGTTGATGGCCTGTGATACCCCGCATGAGGTGGTGACACAGACGAGCGATGATCGCACCTACCGTGGCACGAGTCAATTTGCGCAAGCCATGTCTGTTCCTGTACAAACGGTTCTGCTTGATCCGCCAGTAGCTGCTAATCCTGTTGCGTTGAAAGCATTGCGGGTCGCAGACATGGTGTTGATTGCGCCGGGGAGCTTGTATCGTACTGTATTGCCGGCATTATTACCCACCGGTATCGGCGAAACCTTGCGTTCGTTGGCGGGGAAAGTAATTTGTTGTGGGGCGCTGACGACGGTAAGTGGGCAAACTGATGCCTTTCGGGCCGTTGATTATGTGGCACGGATTGCCCGGGCGCTGGGGCGTGGAGCGATTGATGTGGCCTTGCTCAACAGTTATCAATATTCCTCGGCAGCAGTGAGTCTCCTCAAGCAACATGATATGGCGCCGTTACGCTATGATGCCCATGATGCTCATGTACTGAATGCACTCGACATTCAACCAGTGGCCCGTGATATGTTGATTAATGTGCATGAAACTATTCCGGCAATATTGGCACAATTGACAACTCATGACGAAGCTGAATTACGCATGGGTATCGTGACGGCGCAACGGATTGGCTGATTTTGACTTGCCCCACAATAAAAATAGGGTGGAGTCGTGAATAAAAGGAGCGGTTTTTATGCATGATGTACGGATTGATCGTTTGGCGCAGGTGTTGGTGCGCTATTCGTTAGATGCGCAACCTGGCCAGTTATTCCGGATCGTGGCACCGACGGCAGCCTCGCCGTTGATTAAAGCCGTGTACCGCGAAGCAGTTCAAGCTGGCACCAACCCGTTGATGCGCTTGACGATGGATGGCCTTGATGAGATTTTTTATAAAAACGCTAATGGCGACCAACTCGATTTTGTGCCACAGTTGGCTCGTGACGAAATCGAGACGGTCGATTTGCATTTGTCGATTATCGCCGACGAAAACACGCGGGCGCTGAGCGGGGTCGACCCCAAACTGGTGGCACGACGCCGGGCGGCCATGAGCCCTGTCCAAAAACGGATGATGGAACGATCAGCAAATGGCGATTTTCGCTGGTGTCTGACGCTCTTCCCGACTGCCGCCCAAGCTCAAGAAGCCGACATGTCACTCAGCGATTATGCCGATTTTGTATTTGCAGCAGGCAAATTGGATCAAGCCGACCCAGTTGCGGCGTGGCAGGCGCAACGTGCTGAACAAGCGGGGATTGTCACTCGCCTCGAGGCTGCTGACCATATCCGCATCGTCGGACCAGGCACGGACCTCAACTACTACGTCAAAGGGCGCTCGTGGGTGAATTGTGCCGGTGATCGCAACTTCCCCGATGGCGAAGTGTTTACGGGCCCCCACGAACAAAAAACCAACGGTGTGATTACGTATAGCTTCCCGGCACTCTACATGGGACGTGAGGTCACGGGTGTGCGCCTCGAATTTGCCGAGGGCAAGGTGGTCAAAGCGACTGCTGACAAAGGCGAAGAATTATTGCATTCGTTGCTCGATATGGACGAAGGCGCACGGCGCTTGGGTGAAGTCGCCTTTGGTACCAATTATGGGATTCAACGCTTTAGCCGGAATATTTTGTTTGATGAAAAAATCGGTGGCACGGTGCATTTGGCACTCGGTGCGGCCTACCCCGAAACGGGTTGTCATAACCAATCAGCCTTGCATTGGGACATGATTTGCGATTTGCGCAACGGTGGTGAAGTATTTGCTGATGGTCAACTCATCCACAAAAATGGGAAGTTTGTTTAAGTAGGTTGCGATGTAACCGGAATTGAGCCAACGATGAACGACGAATTACACCAACGCTACCCCTTGACCATGGCGGCATTTGCCGCCATGGGAGCTGATGACCACCTCGAGCGGATAATCCGCCTCGATGCAGTCTGGCACGACATCCGGGCGGCGGTCGCGGCTGATCAGCCCGACCCGCGGCAACGAAGTGCCTGGCGTGAAGTCGCCGCACCCGAATTCACCGGCTTGGCGCGGCGTGTCGAATGGCGCGGCGACTTGGTCTATGCTGGGGCCGGGCTGGGGTTGCTCCATGCGCTCGAAATGGCACGGTTGGGCTGGCGCGTGTTGGTGTGTGATCGTGGTGAAGTAGGGTGTGCCCACCGCGAATGGAATATTTCGCGCTATGAATTACAAGCCATGGTGGCGGGGGGGAGTTGGAGTTGGGGTGAATTGCAATCGGTGATGATGAATGAATACACCGACGGCATTGTGCGATTTTTTGCGCCCAATGACGATGCAATTACCCTGCACCTCCCTGAAGTCCTTAACGTGGCAATCGATGCCGGTGCGTTGTTGCGGTTGGCGCGGACGAAGTTTTTGCAGGCGGGTGGTGAAGTCCGTGATTACCGGGTGTTTGGTGATGTGGTTGTTAGTCCACGTGATGCAGATGGAGTATTGCTTCATGTCATTACCCCCGAACAGACGATTGAGCGTTACCAGGCACGATTGGTTGTTGACGGCATGGGCACGGTATCGCCGTTGTCGTTGCAACGCTTTGGTGGCCGCCCTTACGCTGGTGTCTGTCCGACGGTAGGGACGGTGGCGAGTGGCTTCGCTGAGGGGACGGCGGCCAACGAACACAACCGGGCGTTGGGGGATATTTTGTTGACTATTGCCGACGCCCAAAAGACACAACAATACATGTGGGAAGGGTTCCCTGGGCGTGACGACGAATTAACCATCTATCTGTTTTATTACGACACGTTACATCCCGGTCAAAAATCAGATCGCCCCACTCCCAATCTGCTCGAGTTATTCGAAGATTATTTTGCGTTGCTGCCTGACTACAAGCGGAGCGATGGTGCGGTGCATCATCATAAACCGGTCTATGGCTATATCCCGGCGCGGCATTCGTTGCGCCGCATGGAAGCGCCGTTGTTGCGCGGCATATTGCCGATTGGCGATGCGGCAGCGCAGCAATCACCGTTGACGTTTTGTGGGTTTGGCTCGCATGTGCGTAATTTACGGCGCACCACCGGCTTGCTTGATCTGCTTTTACGCGAAAAAAGCGAAATGAGTGAGTTACTGGCACTGGTGACGTCATACCAAGCCAATGTATCGTTGAATTGGGTATTTAGTCGATTCATGCAGCCCTGGGGTGATGCGGACAACGATGTGAATCAGCTCCAAGGGTATTTCATGCAGTTATTGGCACGGCGTGGCACTGACTTTGCCACGCGGTTTTTTCGTGATGAGATGCGTTGGAGTGACTATCACAAAATGGTGCTCGGTATGCTGGTTGCCTATCCGAAGATTATGGGAATTGCGGGCAAGGTATTACAGGTACGGGGCTGTACGCAGTGGTTTTTTGATTATCTGCGCTTCACCGGGGACGGCATGTTGGCGGCAGCAGGGCGGATGATAGGCACGACAGTCCTGCAACGGATGGCGTTGGATTTACCGGTGACGTGGCGCATTCGGCTGTTGGCCAAAATCGCTGAATGGCAGGTGATGGGCTGGGATCATTGATTGTGGGCAAAAAAATCCCCCTACCGGTACAGAAATGTGCTGGTAGGGGGATTTTTTAGGGGGTGATGCGCAAATCGCCATCAGGTGGTGCTTGATTCATCATGAACTGGGCGGTGCCTTCGAAGTAGGTGCGCATGGCGGCGGCGATATCAGGCGCAAAGCCCACTTCGCTGATAGCAGCAAGCATACAACTAACCCAGGCGTCACGCTCGGCAGGCCCAATCGTAAAGGGCATATGGCGCATCCGTAAGCGGGGATGCCCGCGTTGTTCGTGGTAGCGAGTGGGACCACCGAAGTACTGAGTGATGAACAAAAACTGCCATTCTTTGCCGGGAGCTAAATCGGCGGGGAAGAGGGGACGGAGCACGGCGTTGGCTTCGACATTGCGATAAAACACATCGACGAGCCGGCGGAATGGTTCATCGCCACCGGCTTGATCGTACAAGGTACGGTAATCGGGGGTCATAATGTGCCTACAGGATTCTTGCGACGGGCACTGGCAAGAGCGGTGCCCAAGCGATGTACGACGTTTACATTGGGTGCCTTGCTAAACAACACATCGAGGGCATAGACTTGGTAGGTGTACTGGCTAGCACCAATTTGAATGGGGTTTGATGGTCCGATGGGTGCACCCAGTGCCCATTCGCGGGCGAGGTGGTGGATTTGTTGTGTGGGATCGTACGTCACCTTCATGAGTTTGTAGGTCTCACTAAGGAGCGTATCCCGGAGTGTTACGGTAACGGTATCGATGACACCGCCGAGATCGCTGAGGAAGGCCATTTTTTTCCAGTCGACTTTGCTGGGGTCGTCTCCACGTACATAGATGGTATCACCGGCAAAAACTTGGAACACATACATTTGACCATTGATTTCGCGCATACCGGCGGGGGCGAGAGGTGGGCCAATGTCGTGGTTGGCAAACAAAAAGAGGTGGAAGGGGTTTTCGGGACGGAAGCCGGTACCACCGATGCGGAGCGTTTCGTCGAGCAAGAATCGTTCAAAGGTTTTGTCAGCGGGAATAGTATCGCCGATGGTTTGCCACATGCTACCAGGGCGATTCCAGCCGGGGATTTCCATAAACAAGGTGTCGCGGGCAAACGGCAAAAT
The DNA here is from genome assembly GCA_937876225.1 of uncultured Chloroflexota bacterium. Lineage (GTDB taxonomy): Bacteria > Chloroflexota > Chloroflexia > Chloroflexales > Roseiflexaceae > UBA965. Next base: position 22,098 of record CALFIC010000148.1, read on the forward strand.
CGTATAGGTTTTGTTGTTGAAGGTGGCTTGACTTGCCTTTGCGATGGGCACCCCGAGGTGTTGTTCGACGGCCATTTGGTGGATGGGCGATAGGGGATCGTATTCGTCACCACGCATGCGCCAGGCATTGGCGATGAGGGTTTTTTGGAGCTGAGCGATTTCGGCACTAGGTGCGCCGATGGCGCCTACCTTCATGTCGGGGAGTTTGCCCGTGCGTTTGACCCAGGCTTCGACTTCGGGGATGACCCAATCGACGGTGACGGCTTTGCCGGGGCAGGTTTTGGTGCTGTAGTCACGGTGGAAGCCGATGAGTTGCTTGGGGGGGATGCCGAGGCGGAGCGACATTCCGCCAAGGATGGCCAAGGCATGTTCCCAGACTTTGCCGGTAGGGCGGGCGGCATCGTAATCGCCGACCATTTCGAGTCCGAGGGTGTACCAGCCTTTGGCAAAACTGCCATTGCCGGTACCAGCATGCACGCCGATTTCACGCAAGGGGGTAAACAACCAAATGCCATCAGGACCAGCGAAGCAATGGGGGGCGGCAGTCCAGCCTTTGTCGGCAAAAAAACGTTGCATGCCTTGCATGCTGGTGATGCCTTGCCACTGGTCGACGGTAGGGCGCCAGGTGTGGTGCAACACCACTTTGCTGGGCATGACTGGGCCGAATTGATACGAGGCAATATAGTCGAGCCATTCGGCTGGCGTAAGCATTTTGCCAATCATCGGAGGGGTCCCACTGGGAGCAAAATCGTCTATCATTATTTCCTCCACGTGCCATTTTTTCTATACACGTACCATAGCATGAAGCAGGTTATAGCGTCAACTAGGTACAAATATGTGGTACGTTTGGGAGATTTACGATGTCGGCTATCTGTGTATATCTGATGAAATAGACCAAAAGTTGTCGTGGATTGTGGTGACATACCGTACAATAGCAGATGAATAGGGGAAAATGAAGGGTTGTCACGGCATGCAAGAACGAATTGCAGTAATTGACCTCGGTTCGAATACGACACGGATGATTGTGGTGGGGTATGTGCCCCAACAAACGTTTAAATTACTCGACGAAGTGCGTGAAGCAGTACGGTTGGCGCATGGAATTGGTACTGATGGGAAGTTACAACTCATCCCGATGAATCGTGCCATCAAAACAATGCGTTTGTTCCATCAAATGTGTCGCGGGATTGGCGTCGACCAGATTGTGCCGGTAGCAACGAGTGCGGTGCGTGAAGCAAGCAACCGCGAAGAGTTTTTGACCCGTGTGCGTGACGAAGCTGGGCTCGACTTTCGCGTATTAACTGCCGCCGAAGAGGCTTATTACGGTTACCTAGGCGCCATAAATACGTTGGATATGCAGAATGGTTGTGTGATTGACATCGGTGGTGGGAGCACTCAAGTCACGGTGGTACAGCAACGCCAGCTCTCCCAAAGCATTAGCCGTCCGATTGGGGCGGTGCGGTTGACTGACCGCTTTGTCAAAAGTGACCCGATGAGTTTGCGTGATTTCAAAACACTCGAGCGGGCAATTGCGGCGCAATTTGCGGATGTGCCGTGGCTGACGCAACAAGGTGGGTCGTTGGGGGGGATTGGGGGGACGATTCGGGCCTTGGCCGAAATCGACCAAAAACTCCGTGATCACCCAATAGACCGTGTCCATGGTCATCGGTTGAGTGCGGATAGAGTCAATGAGCTGCTTGAATTGTTTCGCAGCCTCACGGTCAAACAACGCGAAGATTTACCGGGCTTAAGCCGTGACCGCGCCGACTTGATTTTGGCAGGGACGGCGATTTTGGCGGAAGTGATGCGGCGCGGCAAATTCAATCAAATCACGATTAGTGGCCAAGGTTTGCGTGAGGGACTCTTTTTTGAACACTTCATGCGAGGTACCAGCCCAATAATTCCTGATATTCGCAGTTTTAGTGTGACCAATTTGGCGCGTATGTATCACTATGAAGCAGTGCATTCGGCCAAAGTGCGTGATTTGGCGCTGTCGATGTTTGATCAATTACTGCCCATGCACGGCTACGATTTGTGGGCCCGTGAGTTGTTGGGACATGCGGCGATTTTGCACGACATCGGCAATGCAGTGAATTATTATGACCATCATAAGCATGGGGCGTATTTGGTGGTGAATAGTGCGATGCAGGGATTCAGTCACCGCGAAGTGGCAATTTTGGCGTTGCTGGTGCGTTATCACCGCAAGGGTGAAGTAGCGGTTGATAATTACCAACAAGTATTATTCCCCGGTGATGGTGAACTCGTGGCCAAATTAGCTGCTATCTTGCGCCTGGCCGAATTCCTCGAGCGCCGCAAAAACCAAGTGGTCCACGACATCACCGTCGAAATCGGTAAAATCGTGCGGATTGTGACCCACGCCGCCGGTGATACGACAGTCGAAGTGTGGGATGCCAATCGGGCGGCCGGATTGTTTCGCAAGGCCTTTGGCTGCGAAGTCGATATTGTGTAGGTGCCATAAACACACCGCATTGCGCTACATTAGATAGCGCAATGCGGTGTTTTGTGTTGCGGTAATTATTGGGGTAAATTGGTGTTTTCGGGCGTAAGCACTTCGCGCGAGCGCCCCTCGTCGGCGGGACCGACGATGCCTTGTTGCTCGAGCATATCGATGAGCTGTGAAGCTTTGCTATAGCCGATGCGTAGGCGGCGCTGGAGCAACGATGCCGAGGCACGGCGGTGTTGTTGTACCAGGCGAATCGCTTCGGGGAGGAGCGCGTCCTGCTCGCCTTCCGACAAGTATTCGGCGATAGGTTGCATGGCGGCTACTGGTTCGTCGCTATCCGCGTCGTGTACTTGGGGTTCTTCGTCGGCATGCGGTACGGGCTCGCGGGGGAATACCGGCAAGCGGTCGACTTTATCTAATTCGGGTTGTAAATCGTGACTGGTGGCAGCGGGCACCGCCTGGCTAGTCGGTGCCGTGGTTGGTGCCGTGGTAGTGGTGGGGTGCTGAGATTGTTCAGCCACATCTTCGGGTGGTTTAGCGGTACGCCAGAAGCGCACGATTTTTTCGACTTCGTCGTCGGTGAGGTAGGTGCCTTGGATACGCATAGTACGGGGCGAATCGGCTGCGGTAAAGAGCATGTCACCACGCCCGAGTAATTGTTCGGCGCCGGGCTGGTCGAGGATGACGCGTGAGTCGATTTGCGAAGTCACCGCAAAGGCGATACGTGAAGGGAAGTTGGCTTTAATTAAACCAGTGACCACGTCGACGGAGGGGCGCTGGGTGGCGATGATGAGGTGGATGCCGGTGGCGCGGGCCATTTGGGCCAAGCGACAAATCAACGTTTCGACATCATCGGGGGCCATCATCATCAAGTCGGCCAATTCGTCGATGATGATGACGATGTAGGGCATCGCTTCGAGGTCGGTGCGCTCGCGGGCCATGGCGCGGTAGCTATCGAGGTTACGCACGCCGATTTTGGCAAAGAGTTTGTAGCGCCGTTCCATTTCACGCACGGCCCATTTGAGGGTGGGCACCACGCGCTCGACTTCGGTGACGACGGGTGACAACAAATGGGGGATGCCGTTGTAGCCGACCAATTCGACCCGTTTGGGGTCGACCATGATGAACTTGAGGTCGTCGGGGGTATGGCGCATCAACAAGGCACAGACAAAACAATTGATGGCGACGGATTTACCGCTACCGGTACTCCCGGCCACGAGTAAGTGGGGCATGCGTTCCATGCCGGCAATGATGGGCGACCCCGAGACATCTTTGCCCAATGGGAGGCGCAACTTGCCTTTGGAGCGCACAAATTCGTCGCTTTCGACGATATCGCGCAAGGCCACGGTCGAAATCGACGAATTGGGGATTTCGATGCCGACCACCGATTTACCGGGGATAGGCGCTTCGATACGGATTGATGGTGCCGCAAGCGCCAACGCCAAATCTTTGTCGAGGGTGGTGATTTTGTTGACTTTGACACCCACGGCGGGTTGTAATTCGTATTGGGTGACGGCAGGGCCGACGTTGATGTTGACGACGCGGGCTTCGACTTTGAAGCTGGCGAGGGTTTCTTCGATGAGGCGGGATTTGGTGCGGTGCTCTTCGTCACTAATCGGCGCTTCGACCGAATAGCGCAAATAATCGACGGGGGGCATCGGCCAAGAGCGATAGGCATTGCCCGCCTCGAAGCCTTCGAGGGCTCCTTGGACCACAGACGCATTGCTACTAATGGGTTTGGCATTGACCGGGATGACCGGGCGCTGTTGTGATTGGAGCAACATTTCGTCGAGGATGTCCATCTGGGCTTCTTCTTCGACGGCTTTGGTGGCACGTTTGGCTTTGGCCGGTTCTTTGGCTTTGGCTGGTTCTTTGACTTTGACCGGTTCGACGGGGGCTGGTGGCGGGGGTGGGGCGAGTTCAGCTTCACTGCGGAAGCGGGCTTTGCTTTTGCGCTCGGCAATGGGTGTCACAATGCTATCGGTGAGGCTGGTGTAGTTGAGTGCGGGGTCGCTATAGCGCTTGGTGCGGGGATCGTTGGGCTCGCCGCGTAAGCGCACCCACGTAAGGATGAAAAAATAACGTACCCCTGCGACGATTTGCACCAACGTGACATCGAACGCCAGCATGATGCCGGCGAGGGCAATCACGCTAATAATGGCAAAACTCGCTGGGCGGCCGATGGCGTTGCTAAAAATCGCCAACAGCACATAGCCGATAATCCCGCCTCCTTGGCCTTGCTGGTCGGCATAGCCTTGGCGGGGAGCGATGCCAAATTCGAGCAACATCAAGAGCCCAAGGACCACTACGACGGTGCCAATAATTTGGGTGGGGTGGAGTGGGTTTTTGTCATTTTGACCACTTTGAAAAAGCGCAATCCCCAGTACACCTACAACCAATGGGACAACGAGTGCACCCCAGCCGAGGAGTTTTTCGATAAATAATTTCCAACCGCCCCCAAGTTGGCCGGTGATGCCGGTCAAATAAAAAATAATTGTGACGCCGGCAATCGCAATTAACGCCAACGCAAATAATTCGCGTTGGTGTTCGGGGCGGAGCGACACGGCGCTTTTGCGCTTGGCACGGCGACCACTGCCGCGTGATTGACTTGATTTGCTTTTGGTCATGTCAGGCCCTCACCCATTGGTAATGTATGACAGATGATAGTAGGTTGTGCGTAGTATAGCACATACGTGTTATCGTGCTTTTGCCAAAAAATACACAGTGCCAAACGGCACTGTGTATTGATGAGTACTGATTGTACGCTGGGGTGATTGCTTAGGCAGGGCCGCCGTAGGTGCTATTGGCGGCTTGAATCAATGCACGCATATAGGCGATGGAATAGGCGGTGCCCACGCGGAATCCACCCAGCATATCGGGGACATGGTCGGGGATGATACAGCCGTCGAATTTGACTTCGCGCAATGCTTTCATCACGTCGTACATGTCTTGATAGCCGTTGTCGATGAGAGTTTCGACCCACGGTTCGGGCATGGGGTTGGTGACATTGCGGAAGTGGACCTTGAAAAGTTGGCCTTTGGAAGCAAAGTGCTTGATAGCATCAATCACCCCTACACCCATGCCAATCGGTCCACCTTCGAGCCAACAGCCGATGCACAAACAGACGCCGATATGTGGGCTGTTGGCGATTTCCATCGCTTTTTTGTAGCCTTCAAAATTCCCAAACATACAGCGGGGAATGCCACCCAGCGAATAAACCGGCGGATCATCGGGGTGGATGCCGATATAGACGCCGGCTTCTTCGGCGACGGGGGAGATTTGGTGAATCATGTAGGCGTAGTTGTCCCACAATTCGTCTTCGGTATAGATGCGGCCATGGGTGAGGTCACCTTCGTAGACGGTGCCTGCCCAGTAGCCTTTGGCGTTTTTGATGTCGAGCATGCGGGCATTCATGCCGCCACGGCCTGGCACATGCCCGGTGCTCCAGATGCCGTTGCCCATGTGGGCGTAGGTGTTGTATTTGATCCCAGCGGCGCCGAGATTGCGAATGAAATGCTTAAATTCTTCGATTTTGGCGTCACGACCAGGCAAATTGAGGGTCATTTCGGGGGAATTGTGCACGCCGAGGTTGGTAATGCGGTAGATTTTGAGCCCGTAATCCCCAAAGCGCTTGACCAAGCGTTTGTAGAAATCAAGGGTGTGCAATTCGGGGTGGTTGATGCCCACCATGGCCCACTCGACGCCGAGTTGCTGATAATACTGCAAATCTTCGTTGCTGGCATCGGCATGGGTTTGGATGGCGAGTTGGATGCCTGCGGTACTGGAGAAATAGCCAGGCACGGCGCGCATCGGAATCTGGGCGTTACTACTCATCGTCATTGACCTCCGTAGTGATGTGTTGATCCATTTGCATCATACCATTGAACAATGTCACGCTTCGCAACCTTCGTTGTAATAAATGTACAGCCCATCTTTGCCGGGGGCAATGACATCGAGGCGCCCGGTGCCCTGCAAATCGGCGAGGGCAAAATGGATGCCACAGCCGTTGCCAGTGCCCATCGCCCCGTAATCGATGACCTGTTTGGCAAAGCCTTCGCCGGTCCATTTGAAGTAATAAATCCCTAAATCATCCCATTCGCCTGCTTCGTTGCCGTTGTGGGCGCGGTGGCGTTTGCCGGTAACTAATTCGGGTGTGCCATCGCCATCAATATCGGCCCACTGCAAGTCGTGATATTGAGCGTTATAAGGGTCGATGGGGTGGTGGTGCCAAGCACCATCGGGCTGACGTTTGCTCCACCACAAGCCGTAGCCGTGGGCGTGGCCGGTGATGAGTTCGTTTTGGCCATCACCGTCGACATCGACGACCAGCATCGGGATGCTGGCAGTAGTGCCCCAGGGTGGGGTAGGGAAGTCATGATGCCATAGCCATTGCCCATGAACGGGGTCGGCAGGGGCTTCGAGCCAGCCGTTGCAGAGCACAATGTCCATGCGACCATTACCAGCGATATCGCCACAGCCCAGCCCATGCCCTTGAGTGCCCTCGCCAAAGGTGTAGATGGTGATTTTTTGGAATTGCCCGGTGCCCTTGCCCTCACTATCCATGATGAGTTTGTAGTAATTGACTTCGGGGTTGGGCGGGGTATTGGGGATGATTTCGATGATGCCGTCACCATCGATATCCCAGCCGCGGGTGGTTTCGACGTTGCCGGTATCGGCGGCAAGGATGTGTTCGGGCCAGGGTTGGGTGGGGTCGGTGGGGCATTCGCGCCAGCGCAAACTGTTGCCCCACCAGCCGCCAGTGACATAATCGAGGGTGCCGGTACCGTTGATGTCGAGGGCAATGGTCGAAAAATCGTCGTAGTATTCGCCGTAACGCGGAATATCACCAATAAAATGACGGATGCGGAACTGGGGACCTTGGTACCAAAATCCGCCACTGACGATATCGAGGTGGCCGTCGCCATTGACATCAAAGACCCCCGCCGATTCGTAGCCTTCATCCGAAACCCAGACTTTGCGCCATTTGAGGGGCATGATGGACTCCTTATTTATGGTGGAGCAAGCGAATATAGTCGCGGGCTAGTTGCAGGTCTGCGAGGGCATCGGCGGCACTACTCATGGGTGCACGGATACCCGCCACCGCATCGACAAAGTTTTGGGCTTGTTGCCACATGGCATGTACCCACGGCAGTTGGGGGATTTCGGTGCGTGGTTGGATGCCGTTGCCGGGGTCGCGCATGATCTCGACGCGACCTGGGCGGGTAAAGGCCAGCGGGGCGGGCAGTTCGAGTTTGATCCAGCCCCGTTCAAAGCAGACAAAGGCACTTTCTTGCCAGTCAATAGTAGTTTGATAGGGGCTCATTTCGATGCTACAGGTCACGCCACTGTCACTTTGACCGACGAGCAGATTGCCGGCGGGGGCGGCATAGGTCACCTGCCACGATTCGCCCAGCAGATGGCGCATCAAGTTGACTTGATGGATGTAGTAGTTGACAAAGGTCCAATAGGCGTCGTTGGTGGCACTATCCATGTCGGCAGCGGGGGGATCCCAGGTAAAGGCTGGCTCGGGCTGGGTGTTCCAAATATTTTGGTTGAAGCCGTTGGCAATCCAATCGCCGGCAGGCATCAAAATACGAATGTAGGTGAGTTTGCCCAATTCACCAGATGCCTGGAGCTTTTCAATTTCGGCTTTGGCGAGCATGGTGGCGGGGTCAGAGCGTTTGTGGTAGCCCACCATCATCCAGGTATTGTGGGTGGCCATAGCGGTGATGATGCGTTGAGCTTGTGCAATCGAGCCGGCGATTGGTTTTTCGGTGAGTACGGGCTTGCCACTGGCTAATAATTCGGGGATGAGGGTGCCATGGCGAGTAAACGGTTGGATGGCGATGATGGCATCGAGGTGCTCATTGGTGAGGAGCTCGGTGTGTGACGTGTAATAGGCGGGTACGCCCCATTTGGCGGCGACTAATTGGGCATGCCCCGGTTTGACATCGGACACGGCCACCACTTCGCAATTGGGGACCATGGCATAGTTGCGCAAATGGGCGGCTTGGCCCATGTTGCCAACCCCCACAAATCCAATCCGGACTTTGTTACTCATACGAACCTCGTTGTTTCATGAGCTATTGAGAAAGATGCACGTTCCCAACTATTGTACTGCGCCGTTGTTAGGTGAGATTGTTTACATAATCACTGCGTGGGGTGGGGCATCGGCGCCACGGGCTGAGCGAAAGTCTTTGAGTTCGAGGCGCAATTCGCGCCGTCCTTGCCATTCATTGAGTTGGGGTTGATAGACGATATCGATGGCTTTGATACGCTCGAAATGGCGGGCGCTCTCGCCTTCGCCCCAGGCCACGGCGGTGACGACCCGGCCGGCAATATCGAGTTTGAGCATCAAGTGGCGATTGTCGCTGCCCATGGTGCGCGCCGAGATGACCTGGCAATTGCGGGTCAGCAACAATGGGGCGTTGTTGTGTTGACCACACGGTTCGAGGGCCGCCAAATCAGTCAATATGCTCATATCGAGGGCAGCGGGATCGAGTTCGGCATCGATGGGCAATATGCGGACGCCGCCGGCGATATGATGGGCGGCGGCGTAGTCGTTGAGCGATTGGCGTAAGTGGTCGATATGGTCACTGTCGATGGTAAACCCAGCGGCCGCAGCATGACCACCCATTTTGATGAATTCGACCCCACAATTACGTAGGGCACTCACCAAATCAATCAAGCCACCGGCCCGCCCTGAGCCGCGTGAATGGGGGATACCCCGCTCGATGATGATAGTGGGGCGGCTAAATTGGTCGGCGAGCCGGGCTGCCACTAATCCCACCAAGCCGGCATGGGCATGGGGGTCATCATGTACGATGATGGCGTCTTGGTGGCGCTCAATGGCTTGGATATCGGTGGCGATACGCTCTTGGAGCGCTTTGGTTTGTTGTTGGCGTTCGATATTGATGTCGTTGAGGAATTGGGCTTGGGTGCGCGCCACCTCAGGATCATTGGTGAGCAGTAATTCGTAGGCAGGGGCGGCGTTGTCGAGGCGCCCGGCGGCGTTGATACGGGGAGCCAGTTTGAATCCGACATCGCCGGCATTGATGGGCAATCCGTCGAGTCCGGCGACGTGGATGAGGGCCCGTATGCCAGGGCGTTGGCTTTGAGCCAGGCAGATTAGGCCTTGGTGGACGAGGGCGCGGTTTTCGCCAGTGAGCGGTCCCAAATCGGCCACCGTTCCGAGTGCCACCAAATCAAGCAGGGCATACATGGCGTGGTGGGGTAACGGCATCCCTAATTGCCCAATGGCTTGAACGAGCTTGTAGGCCACGCCGACCCCGACGAGCCCTTTGTCTGGATAGCCACACAACGGCTGGCGGGGATTGACGACGGCCGTGGCCACGGGTAAATCTTCGGGTGGGGTGTGATGGTCGGTGACGATGACATCGAGCCCGCGGGTATAGGCGTGAGCCACTTCAGTGCGATTGCTGATGCCACAATCGACAGTTAGGAGTAGTTGCACGCCGCTATCGGCTAGGCGATCGATGGCGTCGATGTTGAGCCCATAGCCTTCGCCGATACGATGGGGGATGTAGGGAGCGATATTGGCGCCGAGTTGGCGAAAGGCGTCGCAAATCAAACTAGTGGCGGTGATGCCATCGGCATCAAAGTCGCCATAGACGGCGATGACTTGGTGGGTCTGAATGGCTTCGATGATGCGCCGGGCGGCCTTTTCCATGTCGTGCATCAGTAGCGGGTCATGGTGGGGGTCGGTGTGTTGGAGAAAATGATCGATGGCGCTAGGTGTGGTATAGCCGCGGGTGGTGAGGAGTCGCGCCAAAAACGGTGAAATATGTGATTGCACCGCCAAATCTTCAATGATTTGGCTAGGTACAGTGGGGGCTAATTGCCATTGGGTGTTTTTGATGGATAGGCGGGCGCTCATGGGTGATGTCGCAGGCACTGAGGTTGCTGTTGGCGCTAAGTATACCATGGGTGATTGTGTTACCATAAACTGGCTCCTGTATGATGCATATATTGTCAAGAATTAACCGTTAATGGTGGCACAAAAGGTACGCTGATGATGATTTCGTTTGATCCCCCCAGTGGACATTTTCATTTGCGCGCGGTGGCAGTGTGTTGGCGTGACGATCATCTATTGATTCATCAAGAGGTTGGTGACTCCTTTTGGTCATTGCCTGGTGGGCGGGTCGACATGGGTGAATCGAGTGTGCAGACAATTGTGCGTGAAATGCGCGAAGAATTGTTGGCGACGGCACAGGTGGGTCCATTGCTCGCGACGATCGAAGTGATTGACCAGCGCCCACAGGGTGGGTTTTTTCATGAAGTAGGATTTTATTATGCGGTGGCGCTGCCTGAGGTGGCATGGCAGGCAGATCCGTTTCGTGGTCCCGAAGTGCATAATCCGGTGGATTTTTGGTGGTGTCCACGCCAGCGGCTCAGTGAGATCGCCATGTTGCCACAATGTGTGAAAACGGTATTTACGCATGGTGACGGGGGATATCGCCATATTGTCGAAACAGGGAGTGGCGACGGTAATCGTCGTTGCCATCAAGTCAACGTGACTGCTCCCACAACTCCGCTATTGTCAGATTAGAACGTTTGTGTTATTATTTTTTTAATGAAAATGTCATTTATGACAGAATGGTAGGGGTATGACGGCACGCATCGACACAACCGCGCGGCGGCCAATAGAACCACAAGCAAGCTTGACCAATTTTCAAATTGGGCAGGCGCTGCGGGTTGATGATTTGGCGGTGTGTTATGCGGCCACCCATACTGGTACTGATCGTCCGTTGTCTGTGGCGATTTTGCGGCGTTCTGACCCATTGTCGTTGGCGCGCTTTCGTTTGGCAGCCCAATTAGGGGCGCGGGTCAGTCACCCGGGGGTATTACCGGTGATTGCCGCGGGTCATGATACCACTTACGGTGACTACATGGTCACTCCTGATGGTGGTGGCCAGTCGCTCGACGAACTCTTGATGCAAGGGGCGCTTGAGCCAGTGCATGCGGTACGAATTTTTAGTCAGGTCGCAGCGGTGATTGATGCCCTGCACGACCAACAAATCATTCACCGCGACATTCAACCGGCGACGATTTTGGTGAACCATGACTTTAGCGTGCAAGTCACCGGGTTGGGATTTGCGGCGTGTGCGGCGAGCCGTGATTTAGTCGATTTCGACGATCGTGATTTGTCGTCGCCCTATTATCCGGCGTCACAACGGCTTGGGAGTGCGGTTGCAAATCCGAGTGATGATTTATACGCGTTGGGGGTATTGCTGTATCACATGTTGACCGGTGGGGCGACGCCACAGGTACCGTTGTCCCCACTCGCGCCATTGCATGCCGATTTTGCGGCCATTGATCGCGTCATCCGGCGGTTGATGAATATCAATGATGGGCAACGCTATACCAATGCCGGGCAGGCGGTGCAGGCCTTGCGGCAGGCGGTGCCGAGTGCGGCGGCGTTTATTCCAGGCGAAGCGCCGCGCCCCGCGGCAGAAGTGCCGCATGGGCAATGGGATGCGATTGCCGAATGGCTTGAAAACCCACTTGAAGTGTTGATGGGGACTGATCTCGAGAGCGATTATCTACAACGCAGCCGGACGCGGGCAGATGCCTTGCACAATATCGATGCAGTACGGCGTTTGTTGGAGCGTTGGGCGCGCCAAGGGATATTCCGGCGGGTGACGTTTAGTCAATTTATGCAGCCACGCCAGATTTTGAGCTCGAATTTTTATTTGTACGAATTACGGGTGCAATACGAAAAACGGAGCGAACCCAAGGTAGATCAACAGATTCATCGTTCGGGGCATATTGTGCCACAAGTGGCAGTGAGCGATGTTTGGGATGTGCCGGTATCGGCGCCAGAGCGCTTCGTTGATGTACCGGTGGTTACCGTCAAAATCCCTGGCTCGCAACAAGTGGTCAAATGCGAAGATTGTGGTGGCTCGGGTAAATTGATATGTGGGCAGTGCAATGGACGGGGTGAGGTCGACCGCAAACAAAAAACGCGTAACGCTGATGGGAGTATCGAAGAACGTATCGAACCAGAAACGTGTCGTGCCTGTGCGGGATATGCACGGGTCAAATGTCATGGTTGTGATGGCGTCGGGAATATTCTCGAGGAGCAAATCTTTCAATGGGCGCGCTATGGCAAGCGTTTTTTTAACGAAGATGACACGACGGGGTTGCATTTACGCACCCTCAACGCTCAAGCGCAGATTGTCTACCACGAAGATGTCGATTTGCACGACCCGCGTTGGCGCCAAGTAGTGCCCTTGCGCGAGCTCATCGAAGAAGGCTTGCGTGAAGCTAATGCCCAAGTGCGTCCAATAGCCGCCGAGCTCATCATCAAAGCGACGCCGGTAACTGAAGTCGACTATGAATACAACAAACGCCAGCATACGCTTACAATTGTGGGCTTCCCCAATATCGTGCGTGGCGATTGGGCCATGTATGACATCGAACGGATTTTGTTGTACGCCACGGTGGCAGTGTTGGCGTTGGCGATTGTGGTGATGGCGCTGGTAGTGCGCAATTAAACAATTAATCGTGTAGTTGTTGGGTGACCCAGCGCAACCAGCTATAGACGGTGGTGGCGCGGCGACGCTGGGTGGTGTGATTGTAGGCACCTAATTGGGGGTGCGATTTCATCTGGGCGCAAATAAAATCTTTGGACGGGATGGCTTGTTGCGTCACTAAAAAATGTGCCATGTCATAAAAAAACGGCGTAGCAAATAACGCCGTAATCAATTGAATTTTTTGATGGTGCGGTGTGGCGCGCACAAATTGTGTCCCAGACTGGGTAATCTGTTTGTGGGCATCGAGCAACCCCAACCAGCGCCCCGCATTGGCATAATAGTCGGTTTGGCGTTTGTCATACCCCAAAAATTCGGTGATTTCGCTGGTGGTGAGCGGGGCGCGGGCGATTTTTTTGACCAAATAAATAACCAACAACAAATTATCGGCTTGCGGGAATGGGATATCGACAAATGCGCTCGCCAATGCTGGTTGTGTCTGATGCCAAATTTGGGCGAGGTCGGCGAAGGTGAGGGGTGTGGTGTCGATGGTATAGGCGTAGCGCTTATGCACGGTCAGCGAATTGAAATCGTGGGGGTCGTTGACAGTAAAGCGGGTAATGAAAAATGTATAGTTACTGTAAACCACCGAAATGGGAATGATGGGTTTGGGCGTCAAGGTCTGCGCAAAGCGATAGGGGTAGTAGAGTTGGCGGATATTGAGTTCGCTGACGGGGCGGTTTTTGGCTTCACACAAAAAAACCTGCGTGCTTGTCTCGTACCCGGCATCGATTTCGATTTGGGCATTGTCGACGGTAAGAGTGGCATGCCGTGGTGGGGTGGTGCGGGCGATGGTGAATTGGAATTGCCCCGAGGCACGGCGGCCTTGCAGGGTGGCATAGACATCTGGGCTACCACAGATTTCGGCCCAGACGCCACTATTGCGCAAAAAAAGCAGGGCCTCGGCTTCGCTATGAATATCGTGGGCTAGCAAGGTGTCGAGTTGGGGGATGCGAATCGTGCGGAGCGGCGTGGTATGGTCGGCATAATCGAGGGCTTGGAAGGTGGTATAGGGACCGATGGTATAGCTACCGCGACTGATGGGCAAAATCGTCAGATTGTGGCTACGGAAAATTGGTGGTAGGTTGTGCGATTCGTCGAATTTGGCCATCAAGCGCGCTTCGCGCACGGTATTGATTTGGCGGGCACTGATTTCGAATGAGCCGTATTGGGCGACATGGTCGAGGATGGCGTGGCGTGCAAATAGGAGTTGCCAACTTTCGTTGATCGACGGTGGTTTATTCATCGGTGTCACCAATTCCGGATCAAGACTTCGTTGACTCGCCCCCGCCCGGTATGTTGTGAGTTAATCGCCCGATTGGCGGTCACAATCGTAATCGTGTAGTCGGCATAGAGCTCATGCATCAACGGGGTATCGGCATTGCTGAGCAGGCAGTAGACTCCTTGTTGGCTGAGGGTGCGGTAGGTGGCCGCCAAAGCGATTTGGTCGGCTTCGCCGAAGCCGTCGGCATGGTAGCTGGTGAAGTTTTGTTTGCTGGGACTGTGATAGGGCGGGTCGAAATAAACCAAACTTCCCGGCGGTACATTGCTCAGTGCAGCGTGATAATCGCCGTGCAAGATGGTGACGTGGTGCTGGTTGAGGTAGTGGTGGATGGCGCGCAGAGTGGGCTCATCACAAATCAACGGGTCACGATAATTGCCTACGGGCACATTGAAGTGGCCACTACGATTGACGCGGTACAGGCCGTTGTAGCAAGTTTTGTTGAGATAAATTAGCCGGGCGGCTTTGACCACCGCCGGCATGCTGGCATAACTGGGTGATTGGTCACTGGCGCGGATTTGATAGTAGTATGTGGCATCGTGGTGGTGGGTATGGTGTTGGAGTAATGTGATTAAATCATCGATTTCGTCGCGAATCACCTGATAAGTGGTAATCAATAATGCATTTTTGTCGCAAATAATTGCATTGTGTGGTTGCAGGTCAAAAAAAAGTGCCCCAGCTCCCACAAAGGGCTCAATATATAGTGGGAATTGGGAATTGGGAATTGGGAATTGGGAATTGGGAATTGGGAATTGGGAATT
>CALFIC010000149.1 GCA_937876225.1 uncultured Chloroflexota bacterium
CCGCAACATCTACCAAAACGAACACGTCGACACCGACAAACACGCCGACAAATACGCAAACCAATACGCAAACTCAGACCAATACCGCAACATCTACCAAAACGAACACGTCGACACCGACAAACACGCCGACAAATACACAAACCAATACGCAAACTCAGACCAATACCGCAACACCAACCAAAACGTCAACCAGCACGATTACCAACACCCCTATCATTTTGTTACCCACAGCTCAACTCGTAGCACTAGGACAAAGTGGCAAATTAATCACTTGGGGTGACAATGCGCCCTATCACCTCAATGAATTCCCTAACTTCAATAACATTGACATTGCCCAAATCGCAATGGGTGAACATCACGCTCTCGCGCTCACCAAAAACGGATCCGTCTATGGCTGGGGTACCAACATCAAAGGCGAATTAACCATCCCCTCCGTAGCGCAAACCGGTGTCGTACAAATCGCAGTCGGGCAATACCATAGCGTGGCGCTCAAAGGCGACGGCACCGTATATATGTGGGGCAATAGTACCTCACTCACCCCACCGAGCGGTGGTCTGTTGACCAATATTAGCCAAATTGCGACAGGAAGCAATCACACCATCCTGCTCAATTCCACTGGTCAGGTACGCATTTATGGCACAAGCGGGCAACAAATAGCATCGCCCATCCCAGTAGGGAGCGTCATCGTGGCAGTGGCAGCGAGTGGCAACAATTCGTTGGCACTCGGCAACAATGGAGCCGTCTATCAATGGGGGGATAGCACACTCACGACACCACTGAACGCATCAGCTAATATGACGCAAATTTTTGCCCATGGCGGAATATACGGAGCATTGCGGCGTAATGGTGACTTGGTGTTGTGGGGTGCGGTACAGTCACTTGTAATCGACAGCAACGCTGTTAGCACACCCAAATCGAGTGATAATGCCTGTCCATGTGTGACCGTTTCAAACATGAACGGCATCCGGAGCATTACCACCGCGCAGTGGGGTCTCACCATCGCCAAACGCTCTGGTCAACGTATCACTTACCCCTATACATCAGCCCAAGTGCCTAGTAGTCTACCCATTGGAGCAATCCAGTTAAGTAGTTACCCCAGCTACACATTCGGTATGGCAATCATGCCCAATAGTACGACGTTGAGCACACCGACTGCCACCCAACCAGCTAATTTATCGATTCGTGATCTCCAAAATAATACTACCCTCGGCGTACTAAGTGTATGGGGCAATTACCCAACAGTCAGCACTATCCCTGATGCCATCAAACCACCCACACAATTAATTCAAGTCGCGGCCGGGTATCGGCATCTCGTGGCACTTAAGCCCGATGGTATCGTGGTAGCCTGGGGTGATAACAGTTACGGGCAGGCAACGGTTCCCAGTGCACTCACCTTCAGCCGCTCAAATACGGATCCACTTAGGGTGGTAGCGATTGCTGCCGGCGCATTCTATTCCATGGCGTTACGCGCCAACGGTAGTGTGGTTGCCTGGGGTGATAACGGCGCAGGCCAAACAAACATCCCATTTGCTATTTCAGATACGTTGAATCCGCCTGCAACTACTACAAACACTGTCACAAATACATCTACAAACACAACCACTGCGACCAATACGAATACTCCAAACAAAACTAGCACCACAACCAGTACGAATACTGCCACGCGGACAAATACTCGTACGAACACCAGCACCGTCACACCAAGTACCACAGCCGCTCCACTACCCTATGTGGTACAAATTGCCGCAGGTATGCGCCATTCAGTCGCATTAATGAGTAATGGTACTGTGCAGGGCTGGGGCGATAATACCTATGGGCAAATAAATACGCCCTACATCGCTGGAGTAGTCAAAATCGCTGCTGCCGGCTGGCATACTGTTGCGCTCCTGCGCAACAAAACTGTGGTAGCCTGGGGGCGCAATAATTATGGTCAAACCGATGTCACCACACTCACCAATGTAGTTGACATTGCAGCAACCCAAGACAATACCATCGTTTTGTTGGGCAATGGCCAAGTGGTTGTCATCGGGAGCAATGCGTATGAACAGCGCTACGTACCAGATGGTAACTACCAACGGATTGGTGGCGGTGTCTATCATTTGTTGGCCATCCAAGCGAATGGGTCGATGAATGGCTGGGGATTTAATGCCAACAACCAACTCGCAATCCCGAGCAATATCGTATTCCCTTACCAAGTGGTGGGTGGCTTCAACTTTAGTGCGGCTTTGTCACAATCGATTGGCAGTGCCGAGATTGTGGCGGCCACTGCTACTGCCACGATTCCCATCATCCCCCAAATCGCCACTTCATTGCCTGCGCTGAGCCGTACCAATCTGATTACCATCGCCAATGGCACGGCCGCAGCTATTACACCATTTACGGGTAATGGAGTCTCATTTGCGAGTAACCTGACTGGGATTCTCGCGCTCGATGGCAGTGTGAGTTTCACCTCACAAACTGGGGCGACATTGCGCTGCATTGATGGCAATGTCATCCCCACCAGCCTCGCAAGCCGTAGCGATAATTATCAACTCTTGCTAAGCAACGTCTATGGCATGACCCTCAGTCGTAGTCGCACCGTGCGCGTGTGGGGTTGTAATGGATCAGTATCGAGCGATCTCACGACAACGTTGATTCCCAGTGCATTCCAAAACAATGTTGCCGAAATCGCGTTGCGTGGTACCCATATCATGATTCTCACCGTCGATGGCCGGATTTGGTCGAATCAATACACCATCCCACCCTTATCCAACATTCGCCACATCGCAGCGGGGAGTAATTTTGCCAGTGTGTTGTTGAGTGATGGAACGGTACGAGTCTGGGCGCTCAACAATCTTGACGGCATTTTGGACATCCCGAGTACCGCAACAACTCTTACAGAAATTGCCGCTGGCAACTCCCATATCGTAGCCTTGCGCAGTGATGGTCGGAGCATTAGCTGGGGAGCCAACGCGAACGATGTCGGTCAAGCCGATACCCCGTTTGCAGCCAATTCCAGTGTTGTCGCGATTACCGCCGGCGAAGAGCAAAGCATGGCACTACTACGCAATGGCACTGCTATTGCCTGGGGCAATTACCCTGCCGGTACTAGTAATGCCCTCGACACGATTAATGCCAACCCTAATTACTTTATCAATGGATTTGCTACCGGAGATGGCCACATCGCACTCTACATTACCACAGTCACCCCGGGCAATGCCTCACCAACGGTCATCTCTACAGCCACCGCGGTGGTTGTTCCCACCATGTCCTCACGAGCACTCGACATCCGTGATCAAGTAGCATGGTACACCATGGCGGAAACCACCATAAACGCAATGAATTTCAGTTGCGAACTTGCCTATGCCTGCCCCAGTACTGTTTTTGATGGCGCAAATGTGCTTAAATTCAATGACTATCGTGGCGACGAGCTGAGTAGCACTAATCCGCTCAATCTCAACAGCACGATATTTAGCGTGCGGGTGCGGGTGCGACGTGATGCAATCAACCGTGCCGATGTCTTCATGAGCCTCGGCACTCCAGGTACAGTCCGCGGCTATCTTAGTTTCGGTTTTGACCGCGAAAATCGTCCTTACTGTGGGTTTGGCCAAGACGAATTACGCAGTACTACCTGGTATAACGATACCGAGTGGCATCAATATGCCTGTAGTTACGATCCTATTTCCCGTGAACGTACCCTATGGCGTGATCAAGCTATTATCGCCCGCGATACCGTCATGCAACCATTCACGCCCGATGCCAATGCCAGAGTTATCATTGGACGACGCTATGACACCATGGCAGGATTGTCAGGGAAGTTGAGTGATTTCGAAATTCTCAACCGCGTCATCACCACCACCGATCTCACCACACCGAGCCAAATCAGTGCCGGAAGCAAACTCTTGCAACTCCAACTCGAAACCCAAATCCCCAATGTGGCACCGAGTCAGCTTAATGCCCGCTGTGACATGAGTACGTGTCCCGCCTTTGTATCGCAATTCTTTACTGATGATGGCATCAACATTGCGCCCCATGATGGCATGGCGGCACAGTTTTGTAATCCCAATATCCCCAGCGCCAACCCAGCCTGTAATAGTCGCATGGTGATTAATACGCTCCCGTCTGCACCTAGTTTCACCCTGTCGCTTTGGGCTACGAGCAGATTTCGCAATACAAATGCAAGTGTCATATCGCGGGCAAATATCGACCCGAGCAATAGTCAGCGAACGACTTCAGGGCTGTTTATTAGCCTGCATGATAATCTAAATGGCACACCAAGCGCCAAATGTACGTGGGTCGATAATTTCTCGCAAAAGACCATATTGGAATACCAGTTTACACCCCGTACCGGCATTGTGGCAGCATTACAAAACTGGCAGCAATTTGCCTGTAGCTATGATGCTAGCCAATCACCTGCTAAAATCAGTTTTTATGTCAACGGACAATTAGTCAACAGCCAACCAGTAGGCGCTACCGTTCAAATAACTGGCCCTGTCGAAATCGGGTATAACAGCATGAATCCGATGATGGGAGAAACTCAATTCAACGGTTATGTCGATGATGTAATTGTCTATAATTCGGCTGTTTCGGCAGCCACCATCATACAAATCTACAATGCCACCACCCCCGATCAATTCCTTGCAACGGCAATTCCCACCGCATGTCCGAGTGCGTGTGCGACCACAACGTTCACTCCAACGCGGACGTTTACCAACAGTCCAACCCGCGTTTCCACCAAGACACCGCTCCCGGCATCATGGACTCCCAGCATGCAAATTCTCCCCTCGAAGACGCCAACCATGACCAGCACGCTCACATCCACCACAACCAGAACCACGTCGCCGACGTCAACGCTCACTTTTACGACGTTCCCCACTGCAACACCTAGCAATTCTCAAACACGAACACCTACTTCCACCCGCACGCCGCTCTTTATCACCCGCACTATCATGGCGATTCGTAGCCCCACATACTATATACAAACTCAAATAGCCAGTTCGTGGACACGCACGCCCTCTACAACGTCAACAATTACCGTAACATCAACGGTAACCAATACGAGTACAAGGACTGCAACGCCACTCCTATCGCCGACGCCATATCCATACCCAATCGCAGGATCTGCGAGCAACACGCGGAGTCCCAATAGTCAACAATCCTCACTACAATCGTTGGTGCAATGGATGGTAAATCTCTTCCGCTAGCAGACAGGAATTCATCATCACTGTTGCGCTGTTTGATATGTCATCCAACGATACCAACACTAATCTAAACTGCCTGGCCTCCATAAAATACAAACCCAGCTATAGCACTACCCCATTGACACACAAAATCACCTGACCGTTCATCACACAATATACGAACATGTACCTATCCCCAAAAAACCACTACACCGTACACGGCATCTACCTATCCACAAAAAGCCCGCTACACTCATCGGTGTAGCGGGCCACATACAAACCTGCCGTTATTATCTGGTACGGGTCGGAACGACCGACGCTGTCAACGTGATAGTGGGGGTCTCCGTTCGCGTCTTTGAGGGAGTCAGCGATTCCGTGGGAATCAATGTCTCTGAGGCCGTTAAGGTAGGATTCGACGTGCTTGTCGGCGTCCGTGAGACCAATGCATTAAAAATACTATTCCCATACATGACGATACTACCATCTGCATGCCCGATAACCGTATTGAGGTTTGCAACTGCCACAACGATTGCATCATTGATATCAGACGGAATAGCAATCACACCACCGTCATTACTCCCCCATGCCACCACACTGCCGTCATTTTTAAGTGCAACAGAACAGCGCCGACCTGCGGAGATTTGCATGACGTCAGTAAGATCACGCGGAATGGAAATCTGGCCTTTATCATTAGCCCCCCAGCCAATAACGGTACCATTATCCATTAGGGCTAACGTGTGGTTTTCGCCTGCAGCTACTGCAACGACATTACTTGTTCCTGCAGGCACAGTCGCTTGTCCAAAGGTATTATCACCCCAGGCAACCACACTTCCGTCGCTCTTTACTACGACCACATGGCGATCGCCTGCAGCTACCGCTATCACATCACGGAGATTGGCTGGCACCCTTAATTGTAGGGCATCATTCCGGCCCCACATCACCACAGTGGTGTCTTTTTTGAGTGCAATGGCAAAGCGTGCACCGGCAGCAATCGCAGTTACATTACTTTGGGCTGCAATCGGCACATTGAGTTCGCCATAGTCGTTACTCCCCCACGCATACACTCGGCCATTCACTCCCAGTCCATACGAGGTAGCAAGCGAAGTCGCAATATCGGTAAACCGCATATTTTTGAGTGCTGGGGGAATTGAAGTTTCGCCATGCCGATTATCGCCCCATGTCACGAGTGTGTCGTTTTGCAATAATCCAAGTGTAAAGGAATTACCTACAGAAACTTTACGCAACGTATTCTGCAACGCAGTAGCGGTAAAGGTCTTGCTCGCAGTAAAAGTTTCGGTTGGCGTATTGGTTCTCGTATAGGTCGGAGTACTCGTACGAGTATTGGTTGGCGTATAGGTATCAGTTTCGGTCGGTGTATCAGTTTCGGTTGCGGTATCAGTCGGTGTATCGGTGTATGTTGGGGTATTCGTATAGGTATTTGTGACCGTATAGGTATTGGTCGGTGTTTTGGTCGGTGTTTTGGTACGGGTATTTGTGCGGGTATTGGTTGCTGTATAGGTTGCGGTATCGGTTGGCGTATTACTTGGGGTGCTGGTAGATGTTTTCGTTTTGGTATAGGTGCGGGTATTGCTCGGCGTATGGGTACTGGTATTGGTGGCAGTATTGGTTACAGTATTGCTACTTGTCGCCGTATTACTCGGCGTGCGGGTATTGCTGGGTGTGCGCGTATAACTTGGCGTGTTTGTATTGGTTGCAGTATAGGTATCCGTAGCCGTATTACTTGGCGTACGGGTTTTGGTATACGTACGGGTATTACTTGGCGTATGGGTACTGGTATTGGTTGGAGTAAATGTATTGGTATTGGTAGCGGTATCCGTTGGCGTGTTGGTATAGGTACGGGTGTTGGTATAGGTACGGGTATTCGTTTCTGTTTGTGAGGGGGTATACGATGGTGTTGCCGTATACAAAAACGCCGTGACATTAAATGATTTCGTAACAGACGGTGCTGACGCCCACAAGATGTTATTGTTCATGCCACCACCTTGGGCTGCCGTCAGCGTACACACTCCAGATCCTACAATATTAATAGTTGTGCCATTACTCACGGTACAAATTGACGGGGTTGATGAAGTGTATGTCGCTTGGAGCCCAGAAGTTGTCGTCGTGAGATTTCCTCCATTAAATGGGGAACTCACATAACTCGCCGAGTAGTTTTTCTGGTAATCAACTGAGGTCACATCCCACACAATCGTCTGGGGATCACCTTGTGAGATGTTGTCAATCCAAAAGGTGGCACCTGACGCTTTACCGCCTGTTTTGTCGAAGGTGCCATTCACAAAGACAAAGCGATAGCCATACTTGGTACTCGGCACAAGCACACTCGCAAATTGCCAGCCAGTGACACTCGTACCGGTTGTTTCAAGCACTTGGTATTGTTTACAGTCAGCAGCGGTACCCGACTGGACACCATTACCATCAGCATCGACGTCAAGCAGGTAACCGAGCACCGCAAAGTCATCGGTACCAGCTGCGGAATACCAGTCAAGGGTAATTACTTGATTGGCAATACCATAAAAGACATCACTATAAATCGCCGGACCATGGGCTACGTGATAGCCATTGGTCCCAGACCCTGTCCCCAAATTCAGTTTGACTGCCGAAGAACCATTACTTACCGGGACACTAGCGCTCACGTTCGGGACATTTGATGTCGTAAAACCACTAAACGAACCGGTATCATCATCGTTAGTAGGCTTCGGCCCCTTGGACGAAACCCACGACGGCACACTGCCATACGCCACAGGACGGGTCCAAATATTGGCATAATTGGTGGTATCTACGGTCGTACAACCACCGAGTACCGTAGTCCCCAAATTAATTCGCGAGTTCACCACAGTCCAATTGGTTAAGCCGTTTTCAAAGCTACCGTTTTTGAGCACGGGAATTGGGGTGGGTGTCAATGACGGAGTCAACGTATTTGTTTTGGTCGGCGTATTTGTTTTAGTCGACGTATAGGTACGCGACGGTGTATACGTTTCGGTGGGAGTATTGGTTTCGGTGGGAGTATCAGTCTCTGTAGGGGTATCCGTAATCGTCGGTGTGTACGTAACGGTATATGTTTCGGTAGGGGTATCAGTAGGAGTATTGGTATCAGTTTCGGTGGGGGTATCGGTTTCGGTAGGAGTATCAGTCAATGTATGTGTCGGTGTTAAGGTATCGGTAGGAGTGTTGGTATCGGTTTCGGTAGGGGTATCAGTTTCGGTAGGGGTATCGGTTTTAGTTGCGGTATACGTCAAGGTATCAGTAGGGGTGTTGGTGTCAGTAGGGGTATTGGTGTCTGTTTCAGTAGGGGTGTCTGTTTCGGTTGCGGTATCGGTAGGAGTATATGTGGGGGTCTTACTACGGGTATAGGTAGGGGTATCGGTTTCGGTGGGGGTATCAGTTTCGGTGGCAGTATCGGTCGCCGTGTCCGTTGCGGTCGATGACGAAGTATATGTCGGAGTATAGGTTTTGGTATAGGTTTTCGTTTTGGAGGAAGTACGGGTCCGTGTATACGTGCGGGTATTCGTTGCAGTATCCGTGGCGGTCATATAGCGTGTCGAGGTATGCGTACGCGTAATTTTGGAGCTAAATACCGACCCCCCATAAGTACGCACACTTCCATCAGGCAACCCAAACACCGTATTGATATGCCCAGCTCCCATTACAGAAACCGCGCCAGGACGACTAAATTCGCGCGGGAAGAGCACGGCAGTGTACATGTTGCTGCCCCACCCAACCACAGAACCATCACTGCGCATCGCTACCGAAAAATATTGTCCTGTCGCTATTTGGGTAACATTCACAAGATTAACAGGCACCTTAACCTGTCCATACACATTCGAACCCCACATCACCACCGTGCCATTACTAAGCAAGGCCATTGAGTGATCCTCACCGGCACTAATTGCCGTTACTCCACTCAAGCCCGCAGGCACCTTAGCCTGACCATATTGATTATCACCCCATGCGACTACTGTGCCATCACTTTTGAGCGCAAGTGCATGCCGAGCACCCGCAGCAATCGCAGTTACCCCACGTAATCCTGCCGGAACTTCGATTTGCCCCTTGTTGTTGCGCCCCCACGCAATCACCGTTCCATCACTTTTGAGCGCCATGGCATAATTACCACTCGCTGAAATTGCGTCGACGCCCGTTTGGGCTGCGATAGGGATTGTACCTTCGTTATAAGTCGTCGTTTCTCCCCAAGAAACCAAATTTCCGCTCATATCTAATGCAAACGCGACATATAAACTCGCCGCGACATCTTTGAACAAAGTATCTTTATAACGATAGGGAATTGTACTCTGCCAAAATCGATTATCCCCCCACGAAACTAAGGTGTCATTTTGCAAAATTCCCAACATCCACGATGACCCAATAGCAATTTTTTTTAAATCATACGGCGCTCGTGGTTGTCCTACCTGCACGCCGGCAACCACTGGGGTTGGTGTATTATCCACTGGAGTTGGTGTATTTGGTTCATTTGCTGCTTGGCTTACGGTGACAGTACTCCCAAATGCAACAAACAGACTCACTATTATCATGCCACAAACAAGCCAAATACGCGTATACAAACGACTCATAATTTCACTTATCTATAATGTATAAACGCAATAATCATTGATACATTATTGTCATTAAATAACATATACTTACAATATTTTATATTACCGACAATTAGTTGTCAATTAATTGTCAGATATTTTTACATAATTAATGAATATACAAAAATAACCAATATAACACGCCGTGGTGATGACACCGTAGTATTTATAAAGAAAAAATATGATTAAAATCGCTTTCGTACCTACTACGCAATACATGAATACCACCGATAGATTATGTCTTGCAACCACAAAACGCGTTAAAATTACCAATATAAAATAAGCTTGTATTGGCGTAAAATATCTAAAAGTTAATAAATCATAAGATTAAACTCTTAATATCGCATAGTTATGTTACTACAACAACGACTTGAGCTCCTCGGCACTTTTGCGCGTCATGCCAGGAATCGCCGCAATCTGTTCAACTGATGCTTGGCGAATGGCGTCAAGCGAGCCAAACGCTTTGAGCAACGCTTGGCGGCGTTTGGGACCAATGCCGTCGATTTCTTCGAGGGTCGAGCTTTTCATTGATTTGGCGCGCAAGGTACGATGATAGTTTTTGGCAAAGCGGTCAGTTTCTTCGTCGATAGTCTGCACCAAGCCCAACGCAGGGCTCGAACGTTCGAGCACAATGAGGTCACTCGCCCCAGGCAACAGCAAATCGAAGCGATCGCGTTTGGGACCTTTCACGACACCAACGGTAGGAATATGCCCAAATCCGAGTGATTTCAACGCCGCACAAGCCGCATTGAGTTGCCCTGCACCACCGTCGATTAAAATCAAATCGGGCAACAGAGCCCAGGCTTCTTGGTCGCGTTGTTGGGCATCAGTGGGCTGGCTTTCGTCGGGCAAATCATTGACCGACAAGGTGACTGCTTCGCCGAGGGCGGCGGCGGCACGCTTGAAGCGCCGCTCGATCATTTCGCGGATGGCAGCCACGTCATTGGCGCCAGCAACACTTTTGATGCGGAACTTGCGGTAGTGCTTTTTTTGGGCATCTCCATCTTCAAAAACCGTCATTGCACCCACGGTATTCGTGCCTTGAGTGTTTGAGACATCGAAACATTCGATGCGGTGGGGCGGCTCACTCAGATTCAACAAGGTAGTCAATTCACGCAAGCCGACCAAGGCTCTTTTTTCGGTATCAAGCCAGGCCGTACGCAACTCTGCCAATTTGCGTTGAGCATTAGAGGTAGCCATATCGATGAGATCATGCTTTTCACCACGCCGGGGCACGCTGATTTCTACTTTGTGGCCACCTTTTTGCGACAACCACTTCTCGATAATCACCGGCTCTTCGATGTGTTCTGCCAGCAAAATATTGGGGGGGACTTCGGCGGCGTGATCATAAAACTGCGTCACAAACGAGGTGAGGAGCTGCGTGTCGTCTTCGTCTTCGGTGTTTTGCAAGGCAAACGGCTCCGCACCAATTAATTTGCCGTTGCGAATATAAAAAATTTGCACCACCGCAGAGCCATCTTCGCGGGCAAAGGCAATCACGTCTTGGTCGGTGTTGACGGTCCGGAGCACTTGCTGGCGCTGGCTCATCTGCTCGATATCGCGGATTTGGTCACGTACAAAAGCCGCCCGCTCGAATTGCATCTCGGCCGCAGCCGCCTGCATGCGCTTGCGCAATTGTTTGAGCACGTCGTCGCTTTTGCCTTCGAGGAAGCGGCAAACAGACTCGATGGTTTGGCGGTATTCTTTTTGGGAAACGAGTTCCGGCACGCATGGCGCAAGACAGCGGCGCATGTCGTGGTAGAGACACGGCTTGCCCATGCGCTGGTGACGCTGGAAGCGGTCATCGCCACAATCAAACGGCGGCCGAAAAGCAAACAAGCGATTGAGCTCGCTCAAGGTACGCCGCACCGACCCGGCAGCCGCATAGGGACCAAAATAACGCGACCCATCGACTACCACGTGCCGGGTAGTCAAAATCCGCGGCCAGGCATCTTGTAAGGTGACTTTGATATAAGGATAGCTGCGATCGTCTTTGAGCAAGACGTTGTAGCGGGGGCGGTGTTGCTTGATGAGATTCATTTCGAGCAACAAGGCTTCGAGCTCGCTATTGGTGACGATGATGTCGAAATCAGCGATTTTGGCTACCATGCGCCGGTTTTTGTTGGAGAGCTGACCAATATTGAAGTAGGAGCGCATGCGATCGCGCAACGCTTTGGATTTGCCGACGTACAACACACCCCCTTGCGTGTCCTTCCAGATGTAGACACCGGGTAAAAGAGGCACGCCTTTGAGGCGTTGCTCGAACTCATCGGGGTTAATCACGGCAGTAAAACGCAGATTGGCCATGATTTACCCCCAACCCAAATCATCACCAGCCGGTGATTTAGGGCCACTTGGTGCATCGCCGTCGAATTCTTCGTCGATCATCTGGTCAACCATTTCGTTCCAGTCGCCACCGGCTTCTTCGCCCATGGTTTGGCCTAATTTTTTGGCCCATTTGGCTACGGCGCGGGGATCGTTTTCGTCAACCCCGGCCAACATGCGGTCATCGCCCAATACCTCGGCACGCTGGGCTTCGGAACGCAATTGTGCTACTTGCGACACCCGCCGTTGTACGCTGGTGGCGTGACAACGAGGGCAGGCCAAATCTGTCGGGTCACTAAAGCCTCGCACGAGTTTTTGGAAATGACCATGGCACTGTTGACATTCGTATTCATATATGGGCATATGTGCCACCTAATCGTTTTTGGAATCAATACGCCTATTGTACCCTGACAATCCTCAACCATAGCATCATTGCAACGACTTGAGCGCATGGGGAATCAACGGCAAGGCGTCACTGGCTAATGTACCCGCATCACCGTGCTGACTGCGCAAGATTTGGGCCACATGGCCTTGGACGTAGACACCCACCCCGGCAGCTGCCCACGGCGATACGCCTTGGGTCAACAGGCCGGCAATAATCCCAGCGAGGATGTCGCCGCTGCCGGCAGTGGCCAAGGCTGGATTGGGGTGAGGCCACACCAACAATCGTCCATCGGGATGCGCGATCAACGTCGTACTGCCTTTCATGACCACAATTTGCTGCCATGTCTGTGCACAGTGAGTAGCGATTTGGTGGGGAAGCAAATCGGGCAATGTGCCCCCACACAAGCGGCGCAATTCACCGAGGTGCGGCGTCAACACGTAGCGCTGCGGGGTGAGGCGAGTATACCAGAGGGGGTCACGCCCCAGCAACGCCAAGGCATCAGCATCGAGCAGGGCCGAGCGGTCACCAATTGCATTGGGAGCGAGCACGGCCCACAACAAATCGGCCACGGCATCGCTACGGCCAAGGCCTGGACCGATAAGCAAGGCGGTAAAGCGCGCATCGGTAAGGGCCGCACAATCGTGAATTACATCGCCAGCAAGGAGCGTCAGGGTTGATTCGGGCAGGCGCCAGAGGAGTGGTGCGAGGGCACTTGTGGTCGCCAGGCTGACAATCCCAGCACCCACCCGTGCAGCCGCCGCGCTTGCCAAATAGGCGGCGCCGGGGAATTGAGCGGAGCCGGCCCAGACACTGAGTGTGCCGTATGTGCCTTTGTAGGAATCACGGGGGCGACCCGGTCGCTGCGCCTGCGCCCAGGCCGTGGTTAATTCGTGGTACGGCAAATGATTCGTAGCAATGCCGATGTCGACAGACACCACATCGCCTGCCATATCCATGGCGGGGAGTTGACTGAGCCCAATTTTGCGGGGGCCAGTGGCAATCGTCAAGTCGGCTCGCACCACAGTGCCCAGCAACGCACCACTATCGGCAAGACAGCCACTCGGGAGATCGATGGCCGCACATAGTACGTGGTATGGGCGCTGATTGACAGCCTGCACGATGGTCAGGACGTCACCGCTGAGGGGACGATTCGTCCCTAGTCCCAACAAACCATCGACGATGAGTTCGTGATTGCCACACGCTTGTGCAAGCCAGATTGCATCCCAATCTGCCACCAGTTGCACACCGACAGCGACAGCACGCGCATGCCACGCGTCGGGCGCACGGCGCCAACAGAGTACCGTCACCTGCCGCCCTTGCTGAGCCAGCTGGGCGGCAACAACCAGGGCATCGGCGCCGTTGTTGCCGGGACCAGCGAGGACCAGCACAGTTTTTTGGCTGGGGAAGCGTTGCAATATGACCTGCGCCACCGCTATCCCAGCCCGGAGAATCAAGGCATCAGGATCAGTATCATTCGCAAACAATTGCGCTTCACAGTCACGCATTTGCTGGGCGGTCACCAATGCGGTCGATACAGTATTCATGTAATTATTTACGTTTGCGCGCGGCGATCAATGCCCGCAAGCCCTGCCAATAATAACCATTAATCATCAGCATGACGGCTTCGAGCATCGACACACTAAATACGCCCCCCCCGAGCATCAACAAACTGCGCATCGGCATTTCTTTGGCCATCGATTCAAACATAATTGCGGTGGGCGACTCGGGATCATGGCCACTCATTTTGCGAATTTGGGCGTACATCTGGCGATGGAGCAGGCGGGCCAGCCATGAATCGTGCATGTCGGATATGGGCGTGTTGAGGGTGTACTGACCACGTGTCAAACGTGGTACCCGGATATCACGTCCACACAGCGCAGCAAACGCTTCGGCACCAAAGGCTCCACGTTGAGGTTGATAGTAGGGTTCAAGCAATGGCGTACGGGCGACATTTACGGGTGGCGCACTTACATCGATAAGCGCCGTCAGGTGAATATCGCGTGATGATGACCCAATTTGCACTTCGAATTGCCCGGCTTCGACGACCCAATCGGCTTGGGCTACGTCGTAGTAAGCAAAGCTACGTTTGTTGAGCACAAATTGTACCTGTTGTGATTCACCTGGTTGGAGCATCACTTTGGTAAAGTCTTTGAGCTCGTGATGGGGGCGAAACACACTACTGGCCACATCACGCACATACAACTGCACTACTTCTGCTCCAGCTCGAGTGCCGGTGTTGGTAATAGTGGCGGTGACCGTCAATGATTCTTCGGCATCGATGGTGGTCGCATTCACCACAATATCGCTATAGGCAAAAGTGGTGTAACTTATGCCATAGCCAAATGGGTATTGGACGGGCGTGGCGACGGTGTTGTAGTAGCGATAGCCCACATAGATGCTTTCACGGTATTCGACCGATTGTCCCGACCCGGGGAAGCAGGTATGGGCTGGATGGTCTTGCCATTGGAAGGGAAAGGTTTCGGCGAGCTTGCCACTGGGATTGACGTCACCATATAACACATCCACAATCGCACTCCCGGCTGCTTGACCGCCGAGATAGGCTTCGATAATTGCAGGTACCTGCGCCTGCCACTGCAACTGGATAGGGGCGCCATTGCTCAGCACCACGACCACTTTGGGATTGACGGCAGCCACGGCGGCAATCAATGCGTTATGGGAATCTGGCATGGCCATGGTGGTACGATCGACTCCTTCGGTCTCGTCGATATCGGGGAGCCCTACACACAGTACGACGACATCGGCGTGGCGGGCGACGTCGACGGCTTCTGCCATCAGGTCGGCTTGGATGGCATGTTTGCGCGGGATATAGCCGGCGGCATAATGCACGGCGTCAGCACCAAGTCGTGCAACGAGGCTGTCATAAACCGTGTCGAGTTGACTAGGGGCAATCAATGAGCTGCCGGCACCTTGGTAGCGAGGTGTTTTGGCGAATGCGCCAATCACCGCTACCGATTGCGTCGCGGCCAATGGTAATAGTGCACCGTCGTTTTTGAGCAGCACCATACCTTCGGCCGCCGCACGGCGGGCCAATACGTGATGGGTGGATTGATCGTAGGGGCGGGGGTTGGCATAGGCCGGCAATGATTGGGCAATCATCGTCAAAATGCGCGTCACCGTTTGGTCAAATACCGCTTGGGGGAGCGCTCCAGAGGCGAGTGCAGCAGCGATATCGGCATCATGCGAGCCATTACTACTCGGCATTTCGAGATCCATACCCGCCAAAATACTCGGTACGCGTTGATACACCGCGCCCCAATCGGATACGACGGTTCCTATAAAGCCCCATTCTTTGCGCAAAATCGAAGTAAGCAAGCGGTGGTTTTGACTACAGGGTTCACCATTAAGACCATTGTACGCACACATCACCGTCCACGGTTGGGCTTTTTTGACGGCATATTCAAAGCTTGCCAAGTAGATTTCGCGTAGGGCACGCTCATCGACAATGGTGTCGATGGTCATACGGCGCGCTTCTTGATTGTTGGCGGCAAAGTGTTTAATTGAGGTACCGATGCCCTGTGATTGCACGCCCTCGATATAGGCGGCCGCCAAATGGCTCGACAGCATCGGGTCTTCGGAGAAATATTCGAAATTGCGGCCGCCCAAAGGGGAACGCTTGATATTGACTCCTGGGCCGAGCACCACACTGACCTGCATGGCTTGGGCTTCGACTGCAATCGCAGCACCTATTTCGGCCAGTAATTCACGATTCCAACTACTCGCCAAGGCCGAGGCAGTCGGAAAGCATGTCGACGGCATAGTATTGTCGAGATCGATCCCTTCGGCGACGGCCTGTTTGCGCACGCCATGCGGGCCATCGGTGATATACAGTGAAGGAATGCCGAGGCGTTCTATAGCCGGTAATTGCCAAAAATTCGCACCTGAACAGAGCTGAATTTTTTCGGCTTGGGTCATTTGGGCAAGTACACTCGCCACATCAAACGCAGTATTTGATGACATCATTTACTCCATCATATAAATTTATCGTGGTAACAACAATTATTGCTCTTTTTATACCATAAATATGACCAGGGGCGAATACCGCCCCCCCATCCAGGGGCGAATACCGCCCCCCCATCCAGGGGCGAATACCGACCCCCCATCCAGGGGCGAATACCGACCCCCCATCCAGGGGCGAATACCGGCGAATGAATTCGCCGTTTTATTCGCCCCTACGGATGCGGCATCCACACAAAACACCATGCCAAGCAATTGCTTGGCATGGTGGAAATCGCCGTGGGGCGCGTCGGCGGGGGCGAATACCGGTGCATAAATGCACCGTGGGGCGCGTCGGCGGGGGCGAATACCGGTGCATAAATGCACCGTTTTATTCGCCCCTACTTGACGCGCTCCATGTATGCACCGCTCCGGGTATCGATGCGCAACATGTCGCCTTCGTTGATGAAACCTGGCACCGTGATGCGGGCACCGGTTTCGAGGGTGACCATTTTGTTAACGTTGGTGGCGGTGTCGCCGCGCAATGCCATGCTGGATTCGGTGACGCGCAATTCCACAAAAATGGGAATTTCGACGCCGAGAATGCGATTTTCGTCATAATAGAGGATTTCACATTCGGCACCGTCTTTGAGGAACTCGGCACCCTCGCCAATCACATCGGCGGTCAGCTCGATTTGCTCGAATGATTCGTTGTCCATGAAGGCATAGCTGTCACCTTCGCGGTACAAGAATTGCATGTTGTGCTTGTCGACCCGTACGATGTCGATGTCTTCACCGGCACGAACCCGCTCTTCGATGGTCTTGCCTGATTGGATATTTTTGAGTTTGAGGATTACCATGGCGCGCCAGTTGCCTGGAGCATGATGGTGGAACTCAGTGACTCGGTGGAGCTGGCCATTCCAGCGGATAATCAAATTGGTACGCAAATCAGATGTCGTCGCCATACTACTCCTCAAGGCACGCCAACCATTATGGCGTTATGCACACAAAACTAGCCTAATTATACCAGCAGGCAGTCATCTCACGCAACCACCTTAGTCAACTGCACTCGCCAAGCCTAATTCTTCACGCCCAGCTGCCACTACAAACAACGACCCCGTCACCACAATCACCTCGTTGGCGATGGCATGATGCACCGCAAAACGCAACGCCGCCGCCGGATCATCGATGCCAACCACCTGAATGTGCGGCCGGCTAGCAAGCACCATCGCTCGCAATGCACCCAAATCATGCATGGCGCGCGGGTGGCGTGAGGCCGTCACAATCGCTTGGTCGGCCATCTGGGCAAATACTTGCACCATGGCCGTCACATCTTTGTCACGTGAACAACCCAACACCAATGTGATTGATTGCCCCGGGAATGCCGCCCGCACCGACCCCACCAAACGCCGCGCCGAATCGACATTGTGGGCCCCATCAAACAATACCGGCACCCGCGCAGTCTGTACCAACTCAAATCGCCCTGGCCAGACCACCTGCTGCAAGCCGGTGGCGATAGCGTCGTCACTGATATTGATGCGCTGCTTACGCAAAAAAAGTGCCGCCGCCACGGCCAGTCGCGTATTGTCGATTTGCACTTCACCTTTGAGCGCCGATTCGTGTGGCCCGTGGTAGACATCGTACGGGTCAAATAATTCGGGGATGGAGCCACGCACCCGCTCATCGGCCGGATCATAGCCCCGGATACCGCCGGTACCGGCGTCGTCGACCACCACACACGGTGCACCCGCTTCAGCGGCACAGGCCGTCACCGTCACGAGCGCCGCATAGGGCTGAGGAGCGATCAGCATGGGCACCCGTGGTTTGGCGATGCCCCCCTTTTGCATGGCGATGGCATCAATGGTGTCACCCAGTAATTCCATGTGGTCATAACTAATCGAGGTGACTACGGACAAGAGTGGCGTCAAGACATTGGCGCTATCAAAGCGGCCACCTAACCCTACTTCGACCACTACCAAATCGACTTTTTGATCGGCAAAATAACGCATCGCAATCGCAAAACCTATTGCAAACGTCGCTGGTAACCCGGCCGTCAATTCAAGCGTTGACACAAAGGGTGCAATTTGGTTGACGGCGGCGATTAAGTCCGTTTGGCTGATTAATTCGCCATTGATTTGGATGCGTTCGCGGTACGAATGCAAGTGAGGCGACGTCCACAACCCTACCCGCAAACCGGCCGCCTGCGCCATACTGGCAATCATGGCCGACGTCGAGCCTTTGCCTTTGGTGCCAGCCACCACCACACTACGCAAGCGGGCATCGGGGCTGCCGAGGGCATCGAGGAGCTCGCGGGTGCGGGTCAAGTTTTCAGCAGGATCAGCCCGATGCGTAGGGACGGGAATGTAGCGGTAGAGATAGTCGAGAGCCTCTTGATAGGTGGTTACCGCCATAGCTTGTTCCTTTGATAGTATAAAAAACCGCGTCGTGGGCAAACACCAGCCACGACGCAGTGTAATCAATTCTTAGCGGCCGAGGGCGCGCACGTTTTGCAAGCAACGGTCGATACATTCCATCGGTGGGTAAGCGTAGCTTTCTTGCTCGACGACATACCACTCCGTGCCACCAACTGATTCACACAGCCCCAACACCGTTTGCCATTGCACATCACCTTCGCCAATCAAGGCGGTGGGGTTACTGTGGGAATGTTCTTTGAGGTGGACGCTCAAGGCCCGGCCGGGGTAGCGTTGGATAAAGGGTGCCGAATCGGCGCCAGCGACCAAGGCGTTACCAGTATCGAATTGCATGATGACGTCGTGGTCGGTATTACCAAAAAACGTATCCCAGGGCAATTCGCCGTCGAGCTCACGGAACTCGATCCAGTGATTGTGATAGCCGGTTTTCATGCCATGGGGAGCGAGTTTTTTGGAGACATCGTTGAGGGTGTGGGCGGCTTTGAGCCAACCAGCGCGGCTGTCGGTATAGCTATGGTCGAGACCAGGCACAATCAAAAAACTATTGCCGATGGTGGCATGAAACTCTATCGAGCGTTGTAATTCATCACCCAGCAAGGTGTTGATGCCCACATGGGCGCCTTCGGCTTTGAGTCCGTATTCGTCGAGCATGGCGCGAACAGATTTGGCATCATGCCCATAAAAACCAGCGAATTCGACGCCATCATATCCCATTTTGGCGATGGCCTTGAGCACACCGGCCAAATCTTTGGCTGCATCTTCACGTACCGAATAAAGTTGGACTGCGACAGGAATCCGCGTCATTGCATGCCTCCCTATTAATTAATCGTTGATAATTCGTTGATAATTGTCCCTTGCTAGTATACCATTGACCTATAGGCTGTGGTCATTGGACCAAAGGATGTGCAATGTGTATTTATTGTAGTTGTGACGATTTACGCGGATTTGATTGGGATCTCAAGGCCTTGGCAAAAACTGACCGGGCGGCGGCGAATCACCAACAACAGGTACGCAATACCCGCCGGAGCGCCGACGACCAACGCGACGAACGCCCCATCCGCGACCTGCGGGATGAATATGATAATCGTGATTGATGCCGTAGCAGTAAGACGCAGCAGGCTGCGTCTCTACTGCTTCAATGCTATGATTATGTAGATACAATCATTCCAGCCAAGGAGCATCAGATGAATCGCAATAGTGTGGTCAAGGGCATCAAAGATCGTTCGTTCAAAGAATTGTGTGCGCATGTGGTCGAGGACATGAAGCGCCTCGACGTCCCAGGGGTCAGCATCGCCGTGTGGCACAACGACAGCGTGGTTAGTGCTGGGCTGGGAGTTACCAGCGTCGAGCACCCTTTACCGGTCACGGCCGACACGTTGTTTCAAGTAGGCTCCATCAGCAAAACCTTTACCGGTACCATGCTGATGCAACTGGCCGAAGCGGGCAAAATTGACCTCGACACCCCTGTCAAAACTTACCTGCCCAAATTCAAAATGGCCGACAGCAATGTCACCGCCAACCTGACCACCCGCCACCTGCTGACGCATACCGGCGGCTGGATGGGCGATTATTTCAATGATTTGGGCAACAACGACAACGCCCTCGAACTAATGGTCAAAAGCCTGCGCATGTTGCCCCAGATCTCACCACTGGGGACGTTGTGGTCGTACAACAACGCCGGCTTCAACATCGCTGGGCGCTTAATCGAAGTGCTCACCAACCAGACTTACGAGCAAGCCGCCCAACAGATGTTGTTTAATCCGCTCAAGCTGAGCAAAAGCTTTTTTTATCCCAACGATGCGATTTTGACCCAGCGCTTTGCGGTCGGGCATCAAAAATGGCCAGACGGCGTGCGAGTCGCCAATCCCTGGGCAATCGGGCGGGCTGCCAATGCCGTGGGGGGCGTGGTAAGCACCGTCAATGATTTGATGCGCTACGCTCAATTCCATAGTGGCAACGGCAACGCCATCATCGAGCGCTCCTCGTTGCTGGCGATGCGCACCGTACAAACCAGTGCCGGCGGCCGGGGCGACATGGGCATCACTTGGTTTATCCGTCAGCACGGCGATGTGACCAGCTACGGGCATGGTGGCGCCACCAAAGGCCAAAAAGCGACCTTCCGGTTTATCCCCGACAAACAATTCGGGATTGCGATTTTGACCAATAGTGACGATGGCGGCATCATCGGTGACAACGCCGTCAGCAACGCCTTGGATATTTATCTAGGCTTGGTGAGCACCCCCGTCAAAACCGTCCCCATGAACGACGCAAGCATGGCCGAATATGTGGGTGAATACGAATATTCGTTGTCGCGCTTTACGGTGGTGGCCAGTGGGGTAGGCATGCTCATCCACGAAACTCCCAAGGGCGGCTTCCCCAAGCCCGAGAGCCCAGCCGGTCCGCCGGTACCCACGGTACGGGCATCATTCATCGGCAACGACAAATTCGTGGTGCACGACGAGCCCCGCAAAGGCGAAATCGGCGACTTTGTGCGTGACGCCAACGGCCAAATCGCCTATCTACGGATTGGTGGCCGCGCCAACCCACGGGTCGTCACCACGGTCGCACAATAATTCAATCCGTAGCGCCAGCGCACAACTGGGTGCGCTGGCCGGGCGAGAAAACGGGTGAACCGGGCAGTCGTTGCGCATTGCGCCCGCCAATTCACCGACCCACCACCACGTTTTTTTCACACACAAGAAAGTAGGCGTGTCAATGACGACCCCCAAAGAATACCAGCCAGCCCATGAATTGTGGGCCCACTACCACCCCGCCCAAGCCCCACATGCCTTCCGAGCCAGCGATCAGCAGAGTGCCGCCGCCTGGCAACACCCCACTCGGCAGGCCTTGGCGCAGGCGTTGGGACTAGATCATTTGCAGACCGTCGCACCCGACGTGGCGTTGCTGGCGAGTGTCGACAAAGGCGATTATGTGCGCCACAAATATGTGATGCGCACCACGCCCTATAGCCTGATGCCGTTTTATCTGCTGATGCCCAAACACGTCCCGGGGCCGTTGCCGGTGATGCTGGCCTTGAGTGGGCATGGCTATGGCGTGGCCGACATCGTGGGGTTGTGGGAAGACGGCAGCGAGCGGCGTACCGCCAGCGGTTACCACAACGATTTTGCCGTGGCGTTATGTCGGGCTGGCTTTGCCGTGGCCGCGCCCGAGATTTCGTGCTTTGGTGAGCGCCAAACCGACTTCAGCTACCTCGATACGGTCAACGGCCAGCCGACACCGGGTACCTGC
Source organism: uncultured Chloroflexota bacterium (assembly GCA_937876225.1). Lineage (GTDB taxonomy): Bacteria > Chloroflexota > Chloroflexia > Chloroflexales > Roseiflexaceae > UBA965. The sequence continues at coordinate 22,115 of CALFIC010000149.1, forward strand.
CACCACAGCGCCATGTTGGCAATGCATCTGGGCTTGACGGTGCCGGGCATCCGGGTACACGACGGGCTGCGGTTGGTGGATTACTTGACCACCAGGGCGGATTTGGATTGTGCGCGGTTGGGCGCGATGGGGATTTCGGGCGGGGGGATGCACACGCTTTTTTCGACCTGTATCGACGAGCGGATAAAGGCGTGTGTGATTAGCGGTTATTTTTCGAGCTTCAAAGAAAGCATCCTAGCGATGCATCATTGTGCCTGTAATTTTGTGCCGGGGCTAGCGGCCTTTGGCGAAATGCACGACTTGGCGGGGTTGATTGCGCCACGGCCGCTGTATGTGGAGGCCGGCACACGTGATCCGATATTCCCCATCAATGCGGTGCGCAACGGCGTTACTCAGGCCCGGGGTGTATACCGAGTGTTTGAGGCTAGCCAACAAGTGGCGTTTACGGAATTCGAAGGGCGCCACGAGGTGCATGGCGGCCCGGCGTATACGTGGTTGCAACGACAATTGCAGTAGGGGGGAGTCATCCCCACTGGCTCACGCGGAGACGCGGAGACGCGGAGACGCGGAGACGCGGAGTCACACATTAGCTCACGCGGAGACGCGGAACACGCGGAGGCATTTTGTAAGTTGGGGATAGACGACACATGTCGATCTGTGCGAGGTGTACGGTTGCTCACGCGGAGACGCGGAGGGCACGGAGTCACACACTAGCTCGCACAGAGCACGCAGAGTCACTCAAATAATGCGCTCTCTCCGCGGCTCCGCGCCTCCGCGTGATACAAAAACACTCGCTTCAAAATAAAAAATTGCACCGGGTAAGCAATACAACGGACTGTACTATAATAAATTAATTACGTAATCTTTGAGGGAAATCATGCCAATCAAAAAAACCGAACTCTACGCCAAGCTATGGGCCAGTTGTGACGACCTACGGGGGAGCATGGACGCCAGTCAATACAAAGACTACGTACTGGTAATGCTCTTCCTCAAGTATATTAGCGACAAATATGCCGGCCAACCCTTTGCACCTATCAATGTACCGAGTGGGGCGAGCTTTGCCGATATGGTCAACCTCAAGGGGAGTAGTGATATCGGCGATCGCATCAACAAACATATCATTGCACCCCTCATCCAGGCCAATCAACGCATGCTCAGCCCGTCGGACTTCCCCGACTTCAATGACAGCACCAAACTCGGTAGCGGCCGAGAAATGGTCGATCGGCTCACTAATCTGATTGCCAATTTCGAAACACCGGAATTGAATTTTGCCCGGAATCGAGCCGACGACGATGATATTTTGGGTGATGCCTACGAATACTTGATGCGTAATTTTGCCACCCAAAGCGGCAAATCCAAAGGGCAGTTTTATACGCCGGCCGAGGTGAGTCGCATCATGGCAAGTATCATTGGTATCGCCAACGATGACAGCGTGGGTGGCCAAACCACCGCCTACGACCCCACCTGTGGCTCGGGTTCACTATTGCTCAAGGTGGCGAGTGCCGCCCGCACCAAAATCACGTTGTATGGCCAAGAAATGGATGCCACCACCAGTGGCTTGGCACGTATGAACATGATTTTGCACAATAACCCGACGGCCGTCATCCACCAAGGCAATACCATCGCCAATCCGCAATTTGTGATGCATAATCATCTCCAATTGTTTGACTATATTGTGGCCAATCCGCCTTTTTCGGACAAACGGTGGAGCACCGGTATCGACCCCTACAATGACCCCTACGAGCGCTTCAACACCTTTGGGGTGCCGCCACTCAAACAAGGCGACTACGCTTTTCTTTTGCATATTGTCCATTCCCTCAAAAGCACCGGCACGGCGGCCTGTATTTTGCCACACGGCGTGCTCTTTCGGGGCAACGCCGAAGCTGCCATCCGGCGCAAACTCATCGAGCATCGCTATATCAAGGGCATCATCGGCTTGCCCGCCAATCTTTTTTTTGGTACGGGCATCCCTGCCTGTATCATCGTCATCGACAAAAAGGGTGCCAATGCGCGCCAAGGTGTGTTTATGCTTGATGCGAGTACCGGGTATAGCAAAGACGGTGCCAAAAACCGCCTGCGCGAACGGGACATCCATCGCATCGTCACTACATTTGCGCAGCAAACGACAGTGGCCGGCTATGCACGGATGGTGCCACTCAGCGAGATTGCCGACCCCAAAAACGACTACAACCTCAACTTGCCCCGCTATATCGACAGTAGTGAACCCGAAGACCGCCACGACTTGGCTGGGCACCTGTATGGCGGCATCCCCCAGCCCGACATCGCCGGCCTCAACGATTACTGGTCCGTCTTCCCCGATCTCGCACGGCACCTATTTGCGCCCGATCGCCAAGGCTACATGACCCCCCAAATCCCCGTGGCCGAGATCAATGCCAGCATTACTCAGCATGCCCAGTTTGCCCACTTTCGTGAGCAAGTGCATCACACCGCACGCAACTGGGCCGACGGCATCACTCCGTGCCTCGAAGCATTCGGGCAGGGACAGCATCCCCATACCCTCATCGACACCATCGCCACGCAATTGTTGACTGACTTCAGCATTACCCCCCTCATCGATCGGTATGCGCTCTACCAGCACTTGATGGATTATTGGGCCACGGTCATGCAAGACGACGCCTATCTGATTGCCGAAGCAGGCTGGCAGGCGCTACCTGAACGGGTGGTCGAATACGACAAACGAGGCAATGCCCGCGACAAAGGGTGGCGTTGTGACCTGGTGCCCAAATCGCTGATGGTAGCCCGTTACTATGCCGTAGCCCAAGCCGCCATTGATGCGCGCCAGGCCGAAATCGACCGCCTCACGGCCACACTCGCCGAACTCGAAGAAGAGCATGGCGGCGAAGAAGGCGTGCTGGGTGCGCTCGACAAAATCGCCAAGCCCGAAATCACGGCGCGGGTCAAAGAAATCAGGGGCGACAAAGAGGCCAAAGACGAACTAGCGGTGTTGCACCAGTGGCTAACGCTCAACGAGGCAGTCGCCACACACAAAAAACAGAGCAAAGAAGACGAAAACGCCCTCGATGGGCAGGTGTTGGCGCACTACGCACACCTAACGACGCACGACATCCAGACGCTGGTCATCACCGACAAGTGGTTGGCGCACCTGCGGGGCACCATCGACAGCGAGCTGAGTCGTGTCACCCAAACACTGACTGGCCGCATCCGCCAGCTGGTGGAACGCTACGCCACGCCACTGCCACAACTCAGCGCCGACGTAGCAGCGCTAGCGGCCAAGGTCGATGCCCACCTCAAGACCATGGGGATTATGCGATGAACTCAAACGCGCCGTTACCTGCAGATTATGGTATTTGGCTCGCTAGTCTCAAATCCCGCATTCAGGGTGCACGAATGCGTGCACTTTTGTCTGCCAATGCCGAACAAATTCGCCTCTACCACGATATCGGCCACGAAATTCTCGCCCGACAACGCCAGCATGGGTGGGGCACCAAAGTCATTGCGCAACTCTCTGCTGACCTGCGCGCTGCATTCCCAGAAATGAAAGGTTTGTCAGCAACAAACCTCAAATACATGCGATTCTTTGCCGAACATTGCCCAAATCGACGGTTTGTGACCGAATCCCCCGTAGCGCCAATTGGTCAGCAGACTGCTGACCAATTAGACACCCAGCACGATACCGCAGCGACACTCACTGACCAATTACCCTGGTTCCACATCGTCATCTTGCTCACAAAGCTCAGCGATCCAGCACTACGCGAGTGGTATGCGCAGCAAGCAATCCAAAACAGCTGGTCTCGTGAGGTTCTCACCGTGCAAATCACCAATCAACTTTATCTCACCTTCCGCACCATTTGTCAGACGCCGTCTGACCAATGCCCATCCACCGAAATCAGCCCGTCAGTGCAACTGACCACCCTGCACGAAGCCCTCGCACAACGCTTCACGCTGGGCTGGTTGCACTATGTCGAGCTCCTCACCCTCGCAGATGATGGCATGGGAGGGGCGTTGTGAATCAACAAATCGCCATCTACTGCGATCTTCTCGCCGACATCAAAACCCGTATCCGCACCGCCCAGCACCGTGCCGCCCGCTCGGCGAACGCCGAGATGATTCACCTCTATTGGGACATCGGTCGCCTAATCGCCGCGAAACAGGAACACGAAGGCTGGGGAGCAGGCGTCATCCCTCGGCTCGCAGTGGATTTAAAAAAGGGGGACGTCAAGCCTGAGTATGCTGGCAAAATGAATTTCTGCTGCTCGGCGGTGGACGCCCAACTCCGCCACGCCGGCGATGCCCCCACCATCGGCCTAATCCTTTGCCAAACCAAAGACCGCATCCTGTCCGCCGGGGCTCTGCTCATCTGCATTGTATTGATAGTGTTCGTCTTCAATCAGGAGGCGGATCCGGGGCACACGCC
>CALFIC010000150.1 GCA_937876225.1 uncultured Chloroflexota bacterium
CTTCTTGCCACTTATTTTTTACCCGATTCTGGCGTTTGGTGATAGCCAATACCAATACACCAACCAGACCGCACTACCCGGCACCAGTGATTTGACCATCGGTCAATAAATCAATTTATTTGGATTCTCGCATCCCCCGATTTATGCCTCTGGCATGGGTCGGGGGATGGCTTTATCGGGCAGCCCGTAGGCCCGCGCCGCTAAGCGATCAATCCAACGCGCCGGCAACCAGCGTGGCAACCACCAATCCATTAGCAGATTTGGCGCCAAGGCGTAACGGGTGCGCGGTCGGCGCGTGGTCAAGGCATGGAGCACCAAATCACCGACGCGGGTTGCTGCCAGCCCATGGATGCCGGCGGCTACCACCTGGTCGTGATAGCGACGTAAATAGGGGCCATAGGCGGTGTGCTGGTAGGCAGCAATGTCGAGTTGCTCGGCTTTGCGCCAAATCGGCGTGGCGATGGCGCCCGGCCCGATGATAATCACGTCGATGCCAAATAGGAGCAGTTCGCGGCGCAGACATTCTGACCAGCCCTCGAGGGCGTGCTTCGAAGCCACATAGGGCGCGAGGTAGGGCGCCCCCAGTTTGCCCCCCAGCGAGCTGATATTGATGATGCGCCCTGCAGGTCCGTGGCGCTGGAGGTCGCTGCCGAGCAGCGGCGCAAACGCTTGGGTGACCGCAATTTGGCCAAAGAAATTGACCTCGAATTGCTGGCGGAATTCGTCCACCGCCAAATGCAGACTGGGACCAGCCACGGCGATGCCGGCATTATTCACCAACCCTGCCAAACAGTTTTTTTGTAATAAATCTGACACAATAGCGGCAGCCTGATTGATGCTGTCGCGATTCGTCACATCCATAATAATCGGCGTGACATGGGTACCAAATTCAGTGCTGAGGCTGGTGGCATCCGCAGCGGTGCGCACACTGGCCACGGCCTGATAGCCATGGCCGATGGCGCTGGCCACACAGGCCCGGCCAATCCCCGTCGAGGCACCGGTAATCATGATATAGCGCATTGGTATGCTCCTTCGGTGTGACGTACAACCCCGTGTATAATTCTAGCATGTGGGTTGCGAAATAATATGTGAAAAGGACTACCACCATGGATCTCAATCAACTGCGCATTGATATTACCCATCAATATGCCCAAGAACACGCCGCACTGGGATTGAAAGGTGCCCGCGCCAAACTGGTGGAAGCTCAAGAATGGCAACTCGCCCCCGTGTTGCAGGCCGGTGGCGCCTTGGTATTCCCGCATGCTGGGGTGGCAGAGTGTGCCAAACAAATCGCGGCCTGTATCAATGCCTGCATTGACAGTGGCGCCGACACGGTGCTGGTGCTCAGTGTGCTCCATGCCTTTAGTGACGAAATGGAGCAGGCTCGCCGGCGGGTGGCAGCCGGTGGTGACCCGTCGACGGACCGGATTTGGGGCATCCAAGGGCCTGGCTTGACCCGTGGCGACGAATGGGCCTACGACCATGCCTTGTTTACTTGGCGTTATTTGTGGGAAGTAGCGGCCGATTATTATGGGAAAAAAATGCCCCGGGTGATTGAACGCTATCCGTGGTTGGCCGGTGGTCAGCCCACCTTGCTCCCCGGCTATGATGAAGTCGTCGACATCGCCAAAAACGCCGTCGTGGTATCGACCGCCGACATGTTTCACCATGGCATCGGCTATGGCACCCCCGTGGATCAATCATTTTTTCCTGAAAAAGGGGGCCTCGAATTGGCTAGCCGTGTCATCATGCAGGGGGCCCAAATGCTGGCCCAAGGGGATTATGCCGGCTACAACCAACATTGTGTCGACGCCAAAAGTGACCACCGCGATGCCGGCCAAGTGATGCGGGCCGTGCGTGGTCCGATGCGCCCCGAAATCATCGACATCATTGCCAGCGATGCCGCGGCCCTCTACAAAGCCCCCGATCCCACCTGGGTGGCGGGGACGTTAGTGGCCTGGCACAAAATCGATGCATAGTATCCATCCCCATTGGTAACAAAAAGGAGTGTGTGATGCCCAAACAACACTTGACCGCCACGGTGACGTGGCTGGCTATCGGTGATATTGCCGGCACCCTAGTCACCCGTCCTGTCCCGACGTTGACGCTGGATTGGCAGGGGGTGGTGGGGGATAGTCATGCGGGGCTGACCCGCAAAGCTGATGTGCGCGTGCCCCATTACCCGCGTGGCAGCCAGATCCGCAACGAACGCCAAGTCACGATTGTGGCAGCCGACGAATTGGCGGCTACGGCCCAGACCCTGGCGTTGCCCGAAATCCTACCCGAATGGCTGGGTGCCAACATGGTATTGGCGGGGATTCCCCATTTGACGCTGTTGCCCCCCGCCACCAGGTTGATTTTTGCCTCGGGGGCGGCACTGGTGGTTGACTGGGAAAATCAGCCCTGCACCGGCCCAGGACGCGTGATTGCCACCCACTACAACGACGAGGCCTTGACCGCCCGTTTTGTCAAAGCGGCCAAAGAAAAACGGGGCTTTACGGCTTGGATTGAGCGTGTCGGTGCGATTACGCTAGGTGACACGGTGACGGTAGTGGTACCGCCGCAACGGGTGTGGCCCGGCGTTAATACTTCGCCAACATAACGCCAATACAACGCCAACACGGCGTATATGTGATTCTAATGCATGGCAGGGTATAGTGTAGACAAGTTAATCGCACCGCTGGAATGACCAGCGCGTAACGGAGAAAACGATCATGACTATCTACACTATGGCTGACATGTTGATGCACAATGCCACTCGCCCCGCCAGCACCGGCGCCATCGAAGTCAGCGAAGATGCCCAAGGCTACACCGTCAAGTTGGTGGCTCCTGGCATCGCCCCCGAGCAGTTCGAGCTCACGTTGGTGGGGCGCGTGTTGACCATCAAGGGTGAGGCTGCTGCGACCGAGCACAAGAACGACGAACGCCGCCATTTGCGTGAGTTTGCGGTGACGGCAGTGGCGCGGCGCATCGAGTTCCCGCTGTCGGTGGAAGGCGACCAGATTAGCGCCACCAGTGCCAACGGTATTTTGACCGTCCGTGTCCCCAAGAGCGCCAATGCCCAACCCAAACGGATCGCCGTGAATGGCATCATCCCTAGCGCCGAATAAGTTTGTTCGTACGCTCCCCCCCTGGCTCCCACGTGGGAGCTAGGGGGATTTTTGTGGGAGTAGTAGAGATACAGCCTGCTGCGTCTCTACTACTCCCACCGTCATGCCATGGCAGGTGCATGCGGTGGATACGCGGTGCCACGCACGTGTGACAATTGCGGCACCTGCAGTGGCATCTCCGTGGCTGGCCATAAAATGAATGCATAGGAACACACATGTTTGTGCGATTTGACGCGTGTATTGTGTGTATTTTAAAAACCACATTAGTGGATATAAAAATTGCTATTATGAATTTGCAACTGTTTTAACAGTAATTACGTATATACTGTGATTTGTTTTTTGTTGAAGTAAAGGAATACTAGGTATGTCGCGAACGAATGTGGTTGGTGTGTTATTGGCATTGTCATTGGGTTTATCGTTAGTATTGGTATCAAATATGCATGAAAGCCAATTACCGAGCTGGTTGGGCTGGATGAGTAAAGTTGTGACAATGGTACCGACACCTGAATTGCGGTGCGACGATCCGCAACAATTGCCGCCGACCAAACTGAAAAAAATGACTATCGTGCATCAGCTCAATAACATGAATGATTGGATGATGAAGCAGGCGGTGATTACCACCCAATTTGAATTGCAAAACGCCGAGGCCGAGAATTGGATGGCGCCGTTTGTCGGGCAAAAGGTGCAGATGACGGCAGCGGGGACGGTGATGGCGGGGACGAGCATGGAAGGGTTTGATGAAAAGGATATCGACATCAGTGAAGATGGTAAGCGGCTGGTGATACATTTGGCGCCCACCAAGCTGTATGACCCGCAAATCGACGAACGCTTGACCTATGCCAAAGTAGAGAATGGGGTGTTTGTGTCGAATGAAGATGTGCGCTTGTCAGAAGCGGCGCGATTGCAAGCGGTGAACAACATCAAAGACGAGGCATGTAAGAGCACCTTGCTCCAAGATGCAGCGGAACGAACCAAGGTCAATTTGGAGAAGTTGATTACGTCGTTTAATCCGGCATTGGAATCGGTGGATGTAGTGATTGACGCCGGCACCTGTAGCGTTTCGCAGTAGTAGATAGACAGAGAAAAGAGGTCAACATGTTACGCAATCCGTTAGTAATCGCACTGATTGTACTGGGTGGATTCATTTGGTTGTTGCGGTCGCCGTATGGTGATCAAGTGCGCTCGTTGATCATGGCTGAACCGAATGTGGCGGTGGTGGCGACTCCCACGCAGGCCAGCGCCCCAACCGCCACGGCTGTACCCCAAAGCACCGCTACCGCCACACCACCGCCTCCCACCGCCACGCAGACGCCCCAACCGACCATGACGCCGTCACCCACCAAGTATGTGGTAACAGTTGACGTGATAACGAAGAGGATTGAAGACAAACAGTTATTAATCACGCAACAAGGTATTTTTGATGTAGTCGAACAAAATAATAATAGAGAGTCGTGGCAATTGTGGAATGCGGAATTGGTGATTTTTGAATATACGTATACGGTAAATGCTGGGGTTGATTTACAACGTATGCAGATAACGGTGGATAAAGATAATAAAATTATGGTGAAATTGCCAAAAACAGAAATTATTAATGTATCATCAGTGGTAAATGTAACGCCGTATAAAAATGGCTTTAAATTCGTCTTTGAGGATAAAGACTCGGTAAATACGCAGATGCGGAGAGAAGCTGATCGCTTGAGTGAATCCAAAGCACGTGAACGCGCATGTCAAGTTGGCCTATTGAAAAAAGCGTCACGTGAAGCGGAACTTACGATTAAGGATTTGATTTTGAGTATTGACTCGCGGATTCGGAGTAGTGATATTACGATTGAAACGGCAGAAGGGGCCTGCAGTAAATAGGGCTTAGGTAGCGCAAGACAACACTCATGATTAAATGAGCGTTGTCTTGCGCTTATTTATGCGTAGTACAATCAGATATCGTTTTGCTAAAGGAATAAACGCATATGCGCACGACGATTTGGCTGGCGCGGGCGGGGCAGAGTCTGCTCAACAAACAGCGGCGCTTCATGGGGCAGAGTGATAGTCCGTTGACCGCATATGGAGAGTTGCAGGCCGAGGCACTTGTTGTGGGGTTGCGGCGCCAGCGCCTCACACAGGTCTATAGTGCGCCTCAATCCGCAATCCTCAAGAGTGCTACGGTGATTGCCACGGCTCGTGGTGGTGACGTGGTGATGGTGCCGGCTTGGGCCGATCAAGCGATGGGGGCGTGGCAGGAGTTGACGTGGCGCGAGGCGAGCCAGCAATTCCCGCGCGATAGTGCGGCGCGCTTGCGCGACCCGTTGCAGGTGCCGCCACCGGGTGGTGAATCATTGGCGCAGGTGGCAGCGCGCGTTGTTGCGGCATGGCAAGAGTTGTTGCATGTGGCGGCGGGGGAGCGGGTGGTCGTTGTGACTCAGGCGTTGCCCATCCAAATCGTATTGTGTTATCTGTTGCAGCAACCACTGACCAACCACTGGATGTGGCGCATCGAGCATGGCAGTCTGACCGGCATCGATTTGTACAACGGTACGCCGATTGTGCGCTGTGTAAATGATGTCCCGCCGGTGATGGTATCACCGACGGGACGGTAGTGCGTTTTAGAGAGTGGGGCGGGTAGCGATGGCATGAGCGATGATGGCCTGGGCTTCGGCGAGTTCACTGCCACTGAGGACGAGGCGAGGAGCCCGTACCCGACTACTGCCCATGCCGACCATTTCTTGGCTGAGTTTGATGAGTTGCACAAATTTGGTGACCACGTCGAGGCGGAGCAATGGTAAGAACCAATGATATAAGGCAGCGAGTTTGGTTTTGTCACCGTGGCCATTGGCGACGGCGAGGGCTTGGTCAAACAAGGCAACTGATTCGTGGGGGAAGGAATTGACGAGGCCGGCGATCCAGCCAGTGACGCCCACATTGATGCCTTCGACGATCAGGTCATCGACGCCCATCAGGAGTTCGAGACGATTGTCGATCAGGGCGCGGATGGCGTGAATGCGGCGCACGTCGGCGCTGGATTCTTTGATGGCGACGAGGGTGGGGTATTCGTTGGCCAACTCGGCGACTTGGCTGGGGGTGAAGTCAGTTTTGTAGGCGGGGGGATTATTGTAGAGCATCACGGGGAGGTCGGTGGCACTGATGACGGCAGTGATGTGGGCTTTCATTTCGCGCCAATCGGTGGCATAGACATAGGGCGGCAGGACCATCAGACCTTTGCAACCGGCATCGGCGGCGGCTTGGACCATATAGACGGCTTCGGCGGTCGACAAGGCGGCGATACCGGGGATGACGGCGCCATGGCCGTTGAGGGCCGAGACGGCAGTTTTGTAGAGCGAGATTTTTTCGGCGATGGTGAGGGTAGCGCCTTCGCCGAGTGAGCCACTTGGGACGACGCCGATACAGCCGGCGGATTGCATCCATTGGATGTGCTGGTGGTAGAAGCCATGGTCGATGCTGTCATCGTGGTTGAAGGGTGTGGTGACTGCCGGAATAACGCCGCGCCAATTGATACTCATGAGGGTACTCCTTGTGGGGATGATTTTTGATGTATGTATCGTACCATGATGTACGCAAAAAAACTGTGTGTGTAATGGAGGTGTATGTACCACAGACAAATGGATGGTGTTGGTGAGTCCAGTACGATTTTTTTATAAGATAGTGTCAAAGGATGCCATGATTGGATCATCACAGAAACAACGATGATATGATATAATCCCACAGATAGTAGTGAAGATTATCGTGATTGACGATGATTGATAGGGAGGCTGATTCGATGGATACTGCATTGTCGATTGCATTGATTGTGCTGGGTGCAGCACTGACGTTTTTGGTAGTATTACAAGGGCGCAACGCCGGGTTGCAATCACGCGATGCCTCGTCGATTTATCAGACCAAGCGTGGGCTTGAAAAGACGATGTTCCAAGCGACGATTATTCTTGGGGTATTGTTTTTGATTTTGGCATTGGTTGCCAGTTTGCCGATTTTTGGTGCTGCCAAACCGGCTGCTGGTTTGTGGTTGTTGTAGTCAGCCATGTCACGGCGCATACGTATACAAATTGTCATCGCAGTAGTGAGTTCTTTTTTAGTGCTGGGCCTGATGTCATACCTTGCGGTATCACGGGCCGCGGTGTCGCGTCCTACTGCGGGTGGTACATTTATCGAGGGTATTGTAGGCGTGCCCACCACCTTGAACCCATTGGTCAGTGATACATCTAAAGATCAAGCAGCGGCCGATGTGCATGCCTTGGTGTTTGATGGCTTGGTGCGGATTGGCCTCGACGGTTCACCCGAACCAGGGCTAGCAGAGTCGTGGGATATCGATACCACGGGGACAGTATATACATTTACGTTGCGCAGTGACGTGAAATGGCACGATGGGCAATCGTTTGGGGTCGACGATGTGTTGTTTACGTTGCGGTCGGTGCAAGGTCCTGCGTATACGGGCTCGCCGAGTCTTGCGACGGTATGGCGTACGGTACTCGTTGAGCGGGCTGGTGAACGGAGCGTGCGGTGTAAATTGCAGGCACCATTTGCGCCGTTTTTGAAGTATGCAACGGTACCGATTTTGCCGGCACACATGTTGGCGGCGATTGCGCCCGAACAATGGGCGAGTTCACCGTTCAGTATGAAGCCAATCGGGACTGGGGCGTATCAGGTAACCAATGTGACGGGTGACGGGGTCGAATTAACGGCCAATCCCGATTATTATCTTGGGAAGCCGTTGATTGGGACGGTATCGTTGCGGTTTTATGCTGACGAATCATTGGCGTTTGCAGCCCTCACCAAAGGTGACATTAGTGGGCTGGCGTATGCGGGGACGGGGAACGTTGGCTCGTACAATGTGCCACGTGGATTTATCCGCCATGCTGTGCCGGTGGACGCCTATACGATTTTGACGTTTAATCTGCGCAATGCCCCGTTTGATAATGTGACGTTCCGCCAGCAATTGGCCCAAGCCATTGACCGTGATGATTTGATTAAGCGGGTGTTGCCGGGTCAAGTTGCGCGGATTGACACACCGATTATGCCGGGGTTGTGGGCCTATAGTCCGACTGCGGTGTGGTATATCCCGAGCAAAGAACGGGTTGCCAAGGCACTTGATACGTTGGGATTTATGGTGGGGAGCGATGGCGTGCGGTCGCGCGGTACACAACGCTTAGATTTCGAATTGTTGGTTGATGGTGCGCGTGACCGTAATCTGGCAGCTACTGATATAGTGGCGCAGCTTGGCGTTGTCGGGATCAAAGTCCATGTGACGCAACTCAATGGCGATGAACTCCAAAAACGCCTCGAGACGGGTAAATTTGATATGGCGTTGCATGGCTGGCAACACCTTGGATCTGATCCAGACGTGTACGAGTTGTGGCATTCGAGTCAAATCGGGATTGGGCGTAATTATGCTGGCTTACAAGACAGCACGATTGATGATGCCTTGTCATTGGCGCGGGTTGATAGTAATCCAGAAAATCGCACCCAACTCTACGCTGAATTCCAGCAGCGCTGGATTGATTTGGTACCGAGTATCATCATGTATCAGCCGATGGAAGTATATGCGGCGACCCGTGATCTCGGTGGGACGGCGATTTCGCGGCGCAGTGATATTCCGGGCACCATGAATCTGATGATTGGTCGCGAATCGCGCTTCCGTAATATTGTTCATTGGTTTGTGACCCGCTCACGGGAAATTAGTGGCGATTTGCAACCGTAATAAATTTGGGTCGCAATAAAAGGAGTACCGAGACGTGATCAACGCCTCGGTACTTTTTTGGTCAAATTGTGTTTAACCAAAACGGATGGCATTGATAGCATCACGCGTGCGGATGGCTTCGGCACGAGCGGCGCTGGCATACGTGGTATCGCTGGCGGCATAGAGTACACTACGCGAGACATTGACGAGCAGACCGGCGCGCTGGGCGTCGAGCCCTGCGGTCAAGGCTTGGGCTAGATCGCCACCTTGGGCACCAATGCCGGGCAACAAAAAGGGCAAATCGGGGCAACAGGCGCGCACCGCGTGGAGTGCGGCGGGTTGGGTGGCGCCTACCACTAAGCCGACATTGCGGTTTTTGTTCCATTGGTTGGCGGCCATACTGGCAATTGCCATGTAGAGGGGGCGCCCGTCGGCAAGGATGAGCTCTTGGATGTCACGACTGCCGGGATTGGAGGTGCGACAGAGCAAAAATGCCCCGTGGTCGGGGTTTTGTAAAAAAGGTTCGAGGGAATCGCCACCCAAATAAGGGTTGACGGTGATAGCATCGCTCTGGTAGTGGTCAAATGCGGCGCTGGCATAGGCCGCAGCGGTGTTGCCGATATCGCCCCGCTTGGCATCGAGGATCCAGAGGTTGGTGCGTGGGAGCGCCATGAGGCGGGTCAAGACGTCGATACCGGCTACGCCCATGGCTTCGAAAAAGGCAATATTGGGTTTGTAGGCGGCCACCACATCGTGGGTGGCAGCAATAATGTCGGCACAAAACTGAAACACCGCATCGGGATGGGTACGGAGTGGTGCCGGTAAGCGCTGGAGGTCGGGGTCAAGCCCCACACAGAGCAAACTATTGTGGTTGGCGATGGCATTGGTCACCCGTTGATAGAACACCGTCACATTCATCCTCCCCTTATACAAAACGTTCGCAAAACATTGACGTTATGCCCTTGTAAATGATATAGTACCCATAGAAATGTGGCAAGTTTGTATGCTATCTTTGCATAGTTGTAGTAATAACTCTGATGCATTTCTGGGGTCCACTGCGGCTGTCTTTTGGCACGTTATACCACCGTGCTGCGGTGAGGAAATAGAAATGACGCAGATTCATAGTGAGCCAGATGTCCTTGTTGATGCCCTTGTCAACCAGATTGTTCGGCATGCTCATACCCAGGCGTTACTGGTAGATGTGTTGTTGCAATATACCAATGGGCAAGATGCCCAAATCGTTGATGCGGTGCGACGCCAGTTGCAAGCGCGCCAATTGTTTGGCATGGCAGCTGTTGCCCGATTACCCCAAGCAGAATTTTTATTGCCAACGCAACCGCTTGTAGATGTCGCACCCGCGCTAGCGAATGCGCATTATGATGCTCAACCGCTACCGGTAGAAGCCACGACAGTCGCATTCAATACGTCAGATGAAGTATTACCGTGGGTCGATAGTGGGCATGAAGATCGTGTGCAGGATGGCTTGAGCGATACCGAGGTCATTGAGCCGGTGACTACGATTGATGTGTCGTTTGATGACCCCGTGCGTATGTATCTCCAAGAAATTGGCAAAGTGAAATTATTGCGGGCCGCTGATGAAGTGGTATTGGCGCACCGTATTGAAGTGGGACAACGTGCCCAAAAAGTTCGTGCCCAACGGCTAGTGAGCAAGTTGTCAGCAGATCGTGCCAACGAATTGGCGATGCTGGCAGTGCAAGCAATGGCATGGGCGGCGCATTTGTGTCAACACGATCTGCCACGGATGTATAGCCATCAACCGGACATCGCTTGGTCTACCATCAAAAATAGTCTCGGTGCAAGCCCTGTGCGCGAATGTCAATTTATTGCGCCATCAGCGAGCCCGATGGTGAATTGGGTAGTGACACACATGCATCATTGGTTGCATGATGATCATGACCGCCGCGAATTCCATTGCGATGCCTATGATGGGCTTGACCGAGCGGCGGTAGAACAGATTGTCGAACAATGGTTGCTTACACAGGCGCCGCTGTTGTGGCGAGTATATGAATTGATGCGCCATCACCGCATGGTTCGGGTCTTTGATGGTAGTGATCGTGAGGCGTGGCGGGTTTTGATGGGCGTGGTCGCGTCGGAATTACGCCATGATTTGCGGAGCGATATCGAACATTGTGTGGTCGAAATCGCAGGCATTTATGTGGCGAGCCAGGCTGAGATGCTTGACCACGAACGTTCGTTGCATACCTTGTATGAGCGGGTAGTGTCGTTATATGTTGAAAAAATAGATACTAACGAGTGTTGTTTACGGCGGGTCCCGCTTGACCGGCTGGTCAACGAAGGTGACGAAGCCCGTCAATACCTCATTCAAGCCAATTTGCGCTTGGTGGTGTCGATTGCCAAAAAATATACCTCGTATGGCTTGACGATGATGGATTTGGTGCAAGAGGGCAATATTGGCTTGATGCGGGCGGTTGAGAAGTTTGATTACACCAAGGGGCACAAGTTTTCGACCTATGCCACCTGGTGGATTCGCCAAGCCATCACGCGCTCGATTGCTGATCAAAGCCGGACCATCCGCTTGCCTGTCCACATGGGCGAGGCGATTAGTCAGGTCAAACGCGCAGCCCACAAATTGCAACAGACGATGCAACGAGAACCAACACCCGAAGAAATCGCCGAGGTGATGGGGATGACTCCTACTAAAGTTCGCCGCACCTTGGAGGCCTCTATGCAGCCACTGTCGCTTGAAATGCCGGTAGGGCAAGAAGGTGAAGGGCGCATGGGTGACTTTATCGAAGATGAACGCATCGCCGGTCCTGCCGAAGCGGCCAAACAGCTCATGCTCCGCCGTGAACTCGAAGAAGTATTGGCGAGTTTACCTGAACGGGAACGCAAAATCCTCGAATTGCGTTATGGTTTTAGCGATGGTCAAGCCCGCACCCTCGAAGAAGTAGGCGAAAACTTTGGGATTACCCGCGAGCGGATTCGCCAAATCGAAGCGGTGGCATTACGCAAGCTTCGTCACCCCTATCGTGGCAAAAAACTGCGGGGCTTCCTCGAATAATGTAGTCTTGCGCCGCGCCATGAATGAGCATTGGTTGTTATAATCGTTAATGGCGCGGGAAGATTTTTTGACCATCAAATAGACACAGAGTCACGCATGCAGCGACAGCGCATACAGCGAGGTCGTGACCCGGGCCGCCGCCAGCGCGACATGGGCCGTCACGGCGATGGCAATCAGGCGTAGCAGCGGAGTCAGGTGGGGCACGATGCGTGTCAGGAGGAACAAGAACCCTAGTTTAAGCCCGGCAAAGTATTGGCGTCCGTTAAAATGCAGGTATGGCCAGCGTACTCCCCATTGTCACTCTTTCAGCTGACGGCAAGGCAGCCGACAGCAAGCTCACACAGACCAGATCGGAAGAGCACACGTCTGAACTCCA
>CALFIC010000151.1 GCA_937876225.1 uncultured Chloroflexota bacterium
TCCATTTTCCATTTTCCATTTTCCATTTTCCATTTTCCATTTTCCATTTTCCATTCTCAAAACTCGATTTGCATTTTTCCAAAAAGCATGTTAAAGTTTACTCCGTTGTGACTTTGTAGCTCAGTGGATTAGAGCGCTTCCCTGCGGAGGAAGAGGCCGTGCGTTCGAGTCGCACCAGAGTCACCAGTACAAAAGCGGCTGATGCCATACGCGTCAGTCGCTTTTCACAATCAGGGAAGGTGGCGGAGCGGTTGAACGTGCTCGTCTCGAACACGAGTAGGGTGAGAGCCCTCGAGAGTTCGAATCTCTCCCTTCCCGCCAATTGGCACGTCGTCCCGTTGCTGTAATAATGCAACGGGGCGTTGTGCATTATGCGAGGGCCGTATGACTAGCAAATACCGCAAACCACGCGCATTAATTCCCGGCGATACCGTAGCCGTTATTTCGCCGTCGTGGGGTGGTCCGAGTGCGTACCCCCACATATTCGAAGCAGGACTGCATGTATTACGTGGCTGGGGCTTACGCATCAAAGAATACCCTTCAACCCGCCTACCGGCCGCTGAACTCGCCCGTCAACCCGCCTTGCGCGCTCACGATATCAACAGCGCCTTTGGCGATGACTCCGTGGCGGCGATTTGGGCATCGATTGGGGGCGATGATAGCGTGCTGTTGTTGCCTCACCTCAACAAACAACTGATTGCCGCCAATCCCAAAATCCTGATTGGTTTTTCTGACAACACCACCTTACTCGTCTATGCCCATTTGATAGCCGGGATGGTGACTTTCCATGGGCCCAGTGTGATGGCCGGCATCGCCCAGCTCAGTAAATTCCCGCAACGCCACCGCGCCCATATCCACGATATGCTGTTTGCGCACAAATCATCACTCACCTATAAACCCTATTCACACTATAGTGATGGCTATCGCGATTGGAGCGACCCGAGCTATGGAGCTGAGCTCAAGCCATTGCAATACAGTCGCGGCTGGCAGTTTTTGCAGGGGCAGGGCCTGCATCACGGCGAAACATTTGGTGGCTGTATCGAAGTATTGGAGTGGCTCAAAGGGTCACCCTACTGGCCGACGCCAGATTTTTGGCAGGGCAAAATATTATTTCTCGAGACCTCCGAAGAAAAACCCAGCATCACCGATGTCACGCGCTGGCTCCGCAATTATGGCATTCAAGATGTGTTTAGCAAAGTGGCGGGAGTACTCATCGGCCGCGCCCGCGATTACACCTTGGGCGAGCAAATCGCCCTCGATGTGGCGGTTTTGAGTGTCATCCGTGATGAATTTGGGGCGACGACCATCCCCATCATCACCAACGTCGACATCGGACACACCGATCCGCAATTCATCATACCGCTCGGGGTACGTATGCAAATCGACTGTCAAGAACAACGCATCAGTCTCACCGAGCCGTGGCTCAGTTAAGCTGATGCGTGTATGGATAAAGGTAGATTGCAAACGAAATTACACACCAATACTCGGTGGAGGCGTCGGTCGATACGCGAGCAAGGCCATCGCAATCCCTAGCAGTACCGTCAACCCCGCCGCCCAGCTCCCGGCTTGCCACGGCGTAATCGAGGGTTCGAGGGCGGGATGGAAGCCGTGACCATAGTCGACATAGACCGACAAGGCCAGCCACGCCACTGCCAGCAAGCGCATCGGTACGGGCACATTCATCAATGCGGGCCACAAGAGCACCCCTTGGGCCATCAAGGCCAAATGCACGACCACCAGACCTATTTCGATGGGCAAATACTCACCTGTCGCAGCCCACTTGGTACTCCAAAAAATCACGGTCCAGATGCCGTATTTGATGCACGACAGGCTGGCAAGGGCCGTAAACCAATCGGGCGCATAGCCGTAGCGCAAGCGCAGATAGGCGACAATCCCCAGCAACGCAGCTAATGGACAATCGGGGATAAACGGCCACGCCCAAAAAGGAGCCCGTTGTAATTGCGGGCCATACCAAATCGCGGTACCAATCACAAACCCCAGCACATCAAAAAACACACAGGCCCAAAAGATGAGCGGAATGCCGGTGATTATGCTATATAATCGCCGCAAAATATCTTCGCTCAATTGCCAAAATTGACTCATGCAGGGTCTTCTTTCTGCGTGGTAATCAAGCGAATCGGTACGCCGCCGACGATTGCACCTGCCGGCACATCACGATTCACCAAACTCCCTGCTGATATGGTCGCGCCATCACCAATCACCACCCCCGGCAACACCGTCGTATTGGCGCCAATCATTACATCGCGGCCAATCACCACCGGACCACGCCGCCATTCGTGCCGCAAAAACTCATGGCACAAAATCGTACTGTGGTAACCAATGATGGTATCTTCACCGATGGTGATATCTTGGGGGAAAAAAATATCCAACATGACCATCAAGCCAATCGAAGCATAGGCACCGATTTTGACGCCAATCAATTGATACAACCAGCGCTTCGCTTCCAGCCATGGCACATAGCGCGCCAATTGAATAATCAACGAATGCCACGCCACTCGCCACATGCCACCCGTCACCTGTGGGAAGTAGCGCAAACTATTGTGCACTCCGGGTGACGGATGGATTTGTAGGCGCGCCCGCCGGGCAGCAGTAGTACCCAATACAGGGAACACTGATTACGCTCCGGGGGTTTCGACAACGCTGGCTTTGATGATTTGATCACCTTGGCGCAACGCCAATACCACATCCATGTCCTTGGTCAAACCAAACACGGTGTGGCGACCATCGAGATGCGCCGTGCTATCCCGACTATGCACCAAAAAGAACTGACTGCCGTTGGTATTAGGACCAGCATTGGCCATCGACAAGGCGCCGGCTTGGTGTTGCAAGGTATTGCCGGCAAACTCGTCTTCGAATTTATACCCGGGTCCGCCACGACCGGTACCAGTGGGGTCGCCACCTTGGGTCATGAAACCGGCAATCACGCGGTGGAAGGTCACGCTATCATAGAACCCTTGGCGAATCAAAAAGACAAAGTTGTTGACCGTTTTGGGGGCTTGTTGGGGGTACAACTCAATAACCACATCACCTTTGCTGGTGCTGAACGTCGCCACATAATGGTTTTTGGCGTCGATTTCCATTGCGGGAGGCGTGCTCCATTGTTTGGGATTCGTCACGGTATTCATCCTTTTGATACAAAAAACAATTGCCACGTACGATTATAACGTAGAGCCAATATGTTGTGCTATGCTACTGCTATTCTTGTTGGAACTACAGAGGAGTCGTACCACATGAGCAATCCTACCCGTATCGGCATTATTGGCGCTGGCGCAATCGCCATGCATGGCCACATCCCCGGCTTCAAACGCCATAGCGATGCCCAAGTCGTGGCAGTGTGTGACACCAACAGCGAGCGCGCCAACGCCCTCGCCACCAGCCACGGCATCCCCACCGTGTATACTAATTGGCGCGAAATCATCGCCGACCCCGCTATCGATGCCGTCACCGTGGCCCTCCCCAATGCCCTGCATGCCGAAGTATCGATCGCCGCCCTCAATGCGGGCAAGCATGTGCTGTGTGAAAAGCCCTTGGCGATGACCGTCGCCCAAGGCGAAGAAATGGTTGCCACCGCCCATCGCCAAGGCCGGGTGCTGGCCATCAATATGAGCAACCGTCCCCGTGGTGAAGTGCAATATATGCGCGCCAAAGTCGCCGAAGGGCGCATCGGCACCATCAGCTATGCCTCGGGGCGCATGATCCGCCGCGCCGGCATCCCCGGCTTCGGGAGCTGGTTTACCCGCAAAGAATTGTCAGGGGGCGGCGCCTTGCTCGATATCGGCGTGCATATGCTCGATATGGTGCTCTACATCCTTGGTAATCCGACCGTCAGTGCGGTACGTGGTGAAGTCCAAGCGGTGCATGGTCCCCAACGCCGGGGACTCGGTGGCTGGGGCTCAGACCGCGTGATGGATGGTACGTTCGATGTCGATGATTTGGCCTCGCTGCATTTGCGCCTCGCCGATGGTGGCTTGGTCACCATCGAAGTCACGTGGGCGTTTTATGGCCAAAACGAAGAACGCATCCAAGTAGTCGGCAACCAAGGGGGCTTCGACTTCTTCCCCACCTTGTATGGCAGTGATAAGCCCTTACGGTTTTATAGTGATGACAATGGCAGCCCTATCGAAACCATCCCCACCCTGCCCAGTTTGGCGGAGCCAGCCCACAACGCCATCTATCGCCGCTTCGTCGACACGATTCGTGGGACGGGCAGTGTGGTGGCTAGTGGCGATGATGGCTTGGCGATTTTGCGCTTACTCGAAGCCACTTATCGCTCGGCTGCCGAAAAACGTGAAATCACCCTATAACAGACACAACTATATGGTGGTGAAGGATTACTTCACCACCATATTTCACCGTTTGTTAATCTTGATTTGACCAAAAAAACATTACAAATCATTTATGATGAAGTCACATAATAGCAATTTGATAGAGGGAGTCGTTATGACTCGTGTACGCCGCACCACCACCAAACAAACCAATCCACAACCACGTCTCCTCAATCGCGAACAAAGCTGGATTGAATTTAATGCACGCGTACTCGAGGAAGCCCTCGATCCTCAAACTCCCCTACTCGAGCGTGTCAAGTTTTTGGCGATTGTCAGTACGAACATGGATGAGTTTTTCATGATTCGGGTGGCTGGTCTGCATCAACAGCGCCGTGCTGGCGTGCAAACGACGTCCCCCGACGGACTTACGCCTTCAGAGCAACTCACTGCCATCCGCAAAGCAGTCACCGCGCAACTCAATCAACAGCGCCAATGTTGGCAAGAAGATATCACCCCCAAATTACGCGAACAAGGCATCTGGTTGCTCGATTATGCCGAGCTCGGTGATGCACAACGCCAACAAATGGATGACTATTTTGTCAATCAAATCCAGCCAGTATTGACCCCACTTGCGTTTGATGCCAGCCATCCCTTTCCATTGATTTCGAATTTAAGTCTCAATTTGGCAGTAGTGATTGGCAACGAACAAAGCGAACGCTTTGTACGGGTCAAGGTACCAGCCGTATTACCACGCCTTATCCCTATCACCCCCAATGCCGAACAAACACCAGCGGGACTCACCGCAGCGCAATGCAGTTGTTTTGTCTGGATTGAGCAGATTATTGCGGCCAATTTATATCGGCTCTTTCCAACCGAACTGGTACGCGAAGTACATCCCTTCCGGATTACTCGCAATGCCGACTTCGAAATCGAAGAAGACGAAGCCGATGATTTGCTCCAAGCCATCGAAGAAAACATCCGCCAACGGCGGTTTGGGGCAGTGGTACGCCTTGCGATTCAATCAGGCATGCCCGCTCGTCTCCAGCAACTATTGCTCCAAAACCTCAACCTTGATCCCGATGAACTCTACGAAATCCGTGGGCAATTAGGCTTGTCGGTGTTGATTCAGTTACTCAAACTCGATCGGCCTGACCTCAAGGATGAGCCCGATGTGTCGCGTATCCCTGCCGCCTTCCGTGAGTTAGCGCAACCCCAAGCGTTATGGGACGTGTTGCGGCAACGTGATGTGCTGTTGCATCACCCCTATGACTCATTTCAGCCGGTAATTGACTTTATCGAAACCGCCGCCACCGACCCCAATGTACTTGCCATCAAACAAACACTCTACCGTGTAGGCAGTAATTCGCCGATTGTACGGGCACTGATGCACGCCCGTGACCTCGACAAACAAGTAACGGTACTCGTCGAGCTCAAGGCGCGTTTTGACGAAGAAAACAACATCACCTGGGCGCGGGCGCTCGAACGTGCGGGCGTACACGTGGTGTATGGTGTGCCAAATCTCAAGACCCACGCCAAAATGGCGATGGTAGTGCGCCGCGAAGGGGATTTGTTGCGCCGCTATGTGCATTTGGGTACGGGGAATTACAATGCTGGCACGGCACGGGTCTATACCGATCTTGGCTTAATGACCAGCAATCCCGATCTTACCGCCGATGTGGCTGATGTGTTTAATTATTTGACAGGGTATGCCAAACACGACCAATACCGGGCCTTGTTGGTGGCACCGGTGAATTTACGCACCGGGCTTTCGGCGATGATCGAACGCGAAATCGCGCACGCCAACGCTGGTGTGCCAGCCCACATCATTTTCAAAGCCAACTCATTGGTCGACCAAAGAATCATTGAACTACTCTATAAAGCATCTCAAGCGGGTGTGGAAATCGACCTCATCATCCGTGGTATGTGTGCCTTGCGCCCGAATATCCCTGGTGTCAGCGAGCGTATCCGCGTGCGGAGCATCGTGGGGCGCTACCTCGAGCATAGTCGCATCTATTGGTTCGCCAATAATCACCAACCCGAGGTCTATGTGGGCAGTGCAGACATCATGGAACGCAATCTCGACCGGCGTGTTGAGTCATTGTTCCCTATTCGTGATGAACGTATCAGCACTTGGATTCACGATAAATTGCTCACTTCCTATTTACAAGACACCGCCCGAACACGGATTTTGCAGTATGATGGAAGTTGGATGCGGCTACCCAACACCACCACGGCGTTTGATAGTCAGCAATTCTTTCGGTCATTAACAACCCTGGAGTAATAATGCCTAATCCACGACTAGTCAATAGTACCCTCTGGTTGGCCATTATCGGCATCGGGGTGTTTTTAATCGAGCGCTTTGCCGTTGTCACCGCATTACTCGCCACACCGCTCTTGATGTTTATCATCGCGTGGTTACTTGCCCTGATTATTGAGCCGTTGTATGACTGGCTCGAACATCTGCGTATAGCGCGGCGTTTTGCGGTGCCGGTCATCTATGTCGTGTTACTGACACTATTAACGGTGGCGATTTTTGCATTTATTCCGGTCACCTATACGCAGCTCAATCTACTCGTCCACAATGTGCCCGAGTTATTAAGTTTGGTGACACTTTTTTTTGCAGATATCGAATCACAGCTCGGTCGATTTGGGTTTCATACCAATTTAGCGGCGGTATTCCGCCCCGAAGCCATTGCTGCCCAGCTCGGCACATTGGGTGGTAGTGCGATTCAACAATCCCTCGGGTTGGCTGGTGGGTTAGCGGCAGTTGCATTCAACATTGTGATTGTGCTGATTTTGAGTTATTACATGGCGGTTGATGGTCCCCAGTTATATACCCGGTTATTAAATTTATGCCCTGCCGATTGGCAACCCGAAGCACGTACATTTAGCAATATCATTAGCCAGACCTTTGGTGGCTACATGCGCGCCCAAATCCTGAGCTCACTATTGTATGCCATCCTCAATGCAATCGTCATGGCCGCATTTGGACTCAACAGTATCACCCTGACCACCATCATTGTCAGTATTGTGGTGATTGTGCCGTTAGTAGGCGGTGCTGCAGCATTAATCCCGCCAATCGTCGTCGCTGGGGTCAACAAACCAGAAATCATCATCCCATTTGTGATTGTGATGCTGGTGGTGCAACAAATCCTCTTCAATATGATTTTGCCGCGCATTCTCGGCCGCATTGTGGGATTACACCCTCTATTGGTCTTTGCTGCGTTGTTGATTGGTAGCGTCGTCGCTGGGCCATGGGGGATTTTGTTTGGGATTCCCCTAGCAGGGGTAGCTGCCTCGATTACTAATTATTTTTATTTGCGCAATCAATCAACCCTGATTGCCCAAAAATTTAATACACCCGAACAACCGTAGCGGGCTGATGATGGTTACTGTGTGTTGATGACACAATGTATACAAATAATAATAAAATTGTCATCATTCAGTAATTTATCATGAAATCATCAGGTAAACAGAATAAGGGGCAATATGCAGTGTGGTAGAATATTTGTGTATATTTTTCTGTATATATAGTCAAGGAGCGCACATCTTGTATCGACGTTTCCTGTCATCAATGACGTTGCTGGTTGCGCTAGTAAGTGGCGCGCTCGGATTGCCGGGCGTGGCGCTTGCGGTGCCACACAGTGTCAGCGAAGTCCCCGCATCGCAAACGTACGCAGGGTCTCGGACATTTAGCGAGACTGGTTTTACCGTTGCCAATTACTTCTACAAAACATGGAAGGCGACGCCCAATGCGTTGTTTGTGTATGGGTTGCCGATTTCACAACCATTCATCGAAGAAAGCATTTCATCGCCGGGTGAATTTTATCGCGTGCAATATTTTGAGCGCGCCATTCTCGAAGAGCATCCCGACAATTTTGGGACACCCTACTATATTCTCGGGCGGTTGCTCGGGAGCAAACTCGCATCAACCCGTGGTGGTGAAACAGCCTTCAAGGCAGTAGCCAATCCCGGTGATGGCACGTTTGACAGTGCATCAGGGCATACATTGCGTAATTCACCAGCACCATTCCGGACGTTTTACGCCAAAAACGGTGGCTTGTCGGTATTTGGGCGCCCATTGTCTGAACAATTCCAAGAAGTCAACAAAGCCAACGGCAAGACGTATTGGGTACAGTACTTTGAGCGTCAGCGCATGGAATGGCACCCCGAGGAAACAAACCCCAACTACCAAATTTTGCTGGGCTTGTTAGGTAACGAATATCGCGACGCCAATCATGCAGGGAGCCCGGCATTTGTGGCTGGGGCCAGCTTACCCAACGAATTATCGGGCGCCGGTAATGGCGGTGGGGGCACCAGTAGCGGCAATAGTGGTAGTAACACGAGTAGCGGCAATGGTTCTACTTCTTCTGCGAGCACGGGTTTTGTGTATGGGTTTAATGCCCTCTTGTACGAGCAACAGATATCTACGCCAGTACCTGGCATGCGGATGAAGACATTACAATTGGCCAAAGATGCCGGTATGCCGTGGATCCGCATCCAAGTTCGCTGGATGGATTTGCACGATCGTTCGGGCGCCATTTATTGGGGTGAGCTCGACAATATCGTCAATGATGCAGACAGCCAAGGGGTCAAATTGTTGGCAAGTATCGTCAATGCACCGAGCTGGGCTACGAGCAATGGGCGCAACGGGTTGCCAAGTCGCGAGCATTTCAATGACTTCAACTTCTTTATGGGATCAATGGCTGCGCGCTACAAAGGGCGTATCAAGGCCTATGAGATCTGGAATGAAGAAAACTTAGCGCACGAAAACGCCGGTCGCGTCGCCAATGCCTCGTTTTATTTAGACATGCTGGTTGGCGCGTCGAACGCAATTCGTGCCAATGACGCGTCGGCATTGGTATTGTCTGGGGCACCATCAGCAACCGAAACAAACGTATCGTCGATTGCCATCAGCGATATCACTTTCCTTGATCAAATGTTTAGTGACCCCCGATTCAACGCAGCCGTCGACATTGTCGGCGTTCACCCCGGTGGTGCCAGCAATCCACCAGACACGATGTGGCCCAGCAATCCCGGACCCGGGCCTAATTATGTTACCAGCGGGGAATTCTATTTCCGCCGGGTTGAAACCGTGCGTGATTTGATGGTGCGCAAAGGCTTGAGTAACAAACCGATGTGGGTAACTGAGTTCGGTTGGGCAACCCGCAACAACACGCCTGGCTATGAATTCGGCAACTCGATTTCGTACCAAAAGCAAGCAGACTACATCGTGCGGGCATTCCAGCTTGCCAAAACCAACTACAGTCCTTGGCTGACGGGGATGTTTTTGTGGCAGCTAAATTACGCAGTATCTTGGAAAGCAAACAACAACGAATTCCATGAGCAGGCCTCATATGGTGTCATTAATGGCGATTACAGTCCACGACCGGCCTATTTAGCATTACAGGCGATGCCAAAATAGCGTTATTTCGTGTATGATTAGTAATAATTACCGGTATGCGTGTGCAATAGCACACGCATACCCACTATGTGAAGCACCACATGTGGGGCTTTGCAGGATTCGATTCGTCACCATTGGAGATTTTTCATGAAACGATCCGGCTACATTAGCAACGTACTACTGTTCCTTTTCCTCGTACCACTCCTCATCGCATGTGGTGCAGGCGTAGCGAGTCAGCCGACAGCGGTACCTGCCACCGCTACTGCAGTCCCACCAACGGAGACTGCAGTCCCCACCGAAGTACCGACCGCTACCAGCACCCCCGAACCCACTGCGGAGCCCACACCTGTCCCTGGCGAGCCACTCAAATCCAAAATCATGCAATTCGGTATCGTCAATCACTTGTACTATACCGATCGTGAGCGCGTACTCGCATTGACCAACATTGCGGGGTTTGACTGGGTACGCCAACAAATCGTTTGGAAAGACCTCGAAGGCCCAGAGCCTGGTCAATACATGTGGCCCAAAGAACTTGATGACATCATCAATGATGTTAGCGCACACAAACTCAAACTTTTGATTAGTATCGTACAAGCACCGTCATTCTATAGTGCGAACAACGGCATGCCCGAAGACCCCGTTGCACTAGGGAACTTCGTAGAAGCCTTGATGCAACGCTACGGCAAAAAAATTGCTGCAGTGGAAATCTGGAACGAGCAAAATCTTGCCCACGAAAACGGCGGCAAAATCGTCCCAGCTGATGCCGGTCGCTATGTCGAGCTCCTTGCCGAAGCCTATACCCGCATCAAAGCGGTTGAGCCCGCCACGATTGTCGTTGCCGGTGCCCCTTCGTCATCGGGTGTCACAGACCCCAAGCTTGCGGTTGCCGACGAAATCTACTACCGCGAAATGTATCGCTACAAAAAAGGCATGATCAAAAAGTTCTTTGACGTGCAAGCCGTCCATCCCGGTGGCTCGGCCAATCCTCCCGAAACCATGTGGCCAGATAACCCCAGCAAAGCTGAAGGTTGGACCACCGACAAAACCTTCTACTTCCGCCATGTCGAGGATGTACGCAAATTCATGGTCGAAGAAGGGGTCGGCGATCACCAACTCTGGATTACTGAATTCGGTTGGGCCACCAAAAACGTCACCCCAGGCTACGAATTTGGGAACCAAGTCAGCCTTGACCAACAAGGCGAATACATCCTCGGTGCGATGCAATGGGCTTACAAAAACTACCGTAACGATGATGGCTCGCCGTGGCTCGGCAATATGTTCCTCTGGAACATGAATTTTGCTGTGTTGTGGGGCGCCCAAGACCAACCCTTACACGAACAAGCATCATTCGGGATCCTCAATCCAGACTGGAGCCCACGCCCCGGCTTCAACGCAGCCCAAGGCTTTTTGGCAGCCATCAATGCCGAAGGCCGCCGCTAAACTATCTCGTGAGAACAACAGCCCTCGGCGTAATGCCGAGGGCTGTTTTGTGTCTATTTTTTGTGGCACCATGCGAGCAATCGTGTGCCGAAATGAATACGGTATAATTTATCTATATTCTGTTTATTTAGGGACTTTCATGCAACGGCTACATGTATATGTCATCATCGGGATACTGCTCGCTAGTCTTGTCCCCACTACCGCATTGGCAGCCCCCCATAGCCCCCAAGAAGTCCCGGCATCACGCCAAACAAATGGCAGTCGTACCTTTAGCGAAACGGGCTTTACCGTTACTAACTACTTCTACAAAACATGGCAAGCCACGCCCAACGCCTTATTTGTCTATGGAATGCCTATTTCACAACCATTTATCGAAGAAAGCATCAGCAATCCGGGTGAATATTACCGCGTGCAATACTTTGAACGCGCTATCCTCGAAGAAAATCCCGACTTCGCCGGTACACCGTATTATGTGCAAGGCCGGTTATTGGGGAGTGCGTTAGTCGCGATGCGCCGTACCGAGCCAGCATTTGTACCCACTAGCAACCCCAATGATGGTTCGTTTGATACAGTGACCCAACACACGTTGCGCAATAGCCCCGCTCCGTTCAGCAGTTTTTTTCGCCAAAATGGCGGACTTAAAGTGTTTGGACGCCCCTTGTCGGAACAATTCCAAGAAACCAACAACGCTGATGGCAAACGCTACTGGGTGCAATATTTCGAACGCCAACGGATGGAATGGCACCCTGATGAACCAAACCCACAATATCGCATTTTGCTGGGCTTGTTGGGGAGCGAATACCGTGACCAACACCATGGTGGCGATACGGCCTTTAACCCGAAAGGGAGTGTCAACGAAGTAGCAACACCTGTTGATACCGGAGCCACCAACCCGCTCCCTGGCTTCACGTATGGGTTTAATACAGTATTGTACGGGGGATTCTATGGTACCACGTGGCAAGATCGTCCCCGCTTGATGCGCATCGCCATGGATGCCGGCATGCCATGGATGCGCCAACAAGTACGCTGGATGGATTTACACGATAAATCAGGAACAATTTATTGGGGTGAACTTGATTCAATCGTCGAAGATGCCACAAAATGGCAAACTAATTTATTGTTGAGCGTCGTGGCTGCGCCACGCTGGGCCACCGATAATGGGCTCCACGGCATGCCCAACCGTGCCAATTACGCCACGTTCAATTACTTTATGTCACAAATGGCCAACCGCTACCAAGGACGAGTCAAAGCCTACGAAATCTGGAATGAACAAAATCTAGCCACCGAAAACGGCGGCACTGTCAGTAGCGTCAACGATTATATGGACTTGTTGGTGGGCGCATCACAAGCCGTCAAAGCCGCTGATCCCAAGGCACTGATTGTGTCAGGGTCACTCGCATCCACCGAAACCAATTGGCCTACCGTGGCTATGAGTGACGTACGTTACTACGACGGCATGTTCCGTGACCCCCGCTTTGCCCAAGTAGTCGACATTGTGGGCGTCCACCCCGGTGGTGCCAGCAACCCACCCGAATCATTGTGGCCTGATCAACCGGGTCCAGGGCCAAACTTTGTCACCAGCCGTGAATTCTATTTCCGCCGCGTCGAAGATGTGCGCACCCTGATGGTCAAAAACGGCCTGAGTGCCAAACCGGTCTGGGTCACTGAATTCGGTTGGGCCACCGCCAATACGAGTCAGTACTATGAATACGGCAACCAGATTAGTTTTGACCAACAAGCCGATTACATCGTGCGCGCAATCAACTATTCCCACGCCCACTACAGCAATTGGTTGACGGGCATGTTTGTCTGGAACCTCAACTTTGCCATTCCGTGGACGGCCGAAGGCAATCCGCTCCACGAACAAGCTTCGTTTGGTCTACTCAATGGTGACTGGAGCCCGCGCCCCGCCTATATCGCCCTCAAGAATATGCCCAAGTAAGCTATACCAAGAAAGAGCGCTGTGAACACCCCCAAACGCATCATCCCATGGAACGACATTGGGCTGCTCGCCACCATCCTCATCTGGGCCGGTAATATGTCGATTGTCAAACAGAGCTTTGCCAGCATGCCCCCACTGGCATTTAACAGTGTGCGCTTCTTTTTTGTGCCCATTCTGATGCTCAGTATCGTCTGGTTTGTCGAAAAAAGCATCACCATCGAGCGCGGCCTGTGGCGCGATGCCATCCTGGTCGGCTTGATTGGCAACGCCGGCTACCAAGTATTTTTCATGATTGGGCTGAGCATGACCAGTGCCGCCACCTCGGCGCTGTTGATTGCCACCACCCCCATTTGGGTGGCGCTGATTAGCCAAGTCCGCGGTTGGGAAAAACTCTCGCGCACCGGCTGGATTGGTATCGTTATCTCATTCATTGGCGTCTTTGTGATTTTGTTTAATGGCGCCGCTATGAGCACCAAAAGCATTATCGGCGACGTGCTAATCTTGGTTGCCTCGATGTGCTGGGCCTATTACACCATCGGCGCCAAACCAATGCTGGCCAAATACTCGCCCTTGCGCGTCACCGCTGTCACCTTGACCATTGGCGGGATTCCCTTGATTTTGATTGGGCTCAGTGAAGTGCTCACCGTCAATTGGGTGGCGGTGCCGTGGCAAGGCTGGGCCGGTATGGCCTACTCGGTCGTCCTTTCGATCGCCCTGGCGTACATCTTGTGGTACAACGGGGTGGTCAAAGTGGGTCCGACCCGCACCGGTATTTATGCCAGCTTGTTGCCGGCGGCGGGGGTCATCTCGGCTTATCTCATCCTCGGCGATCCCATCACCACCCGTGACCTGATTGGCACCGTAGCGATTGTGGGGGGCTTACTGCTCACCCGCCGTGGTTAAATAATCGACCAAAAAACCGGGGGTGACGCTGGTGCGTCGCCCCCGGTTTCATTGTGTTTAGGCTAAATCGTGTTGCCAGGCCGCCACCAGCGCCGGCAAATCAGCATAGACCACATCAGGTTTGATGTCTGACGTGGCCACATCCTCCGTGGTCGCCACCCCGGTCAGGACCAACCCCGACGTCAAGCCGGCCGCCAACGACCCCGCCACGTCAGTGTCGAGGCGATCACCGATAGTCAAGGTACGCTTTGCATCGGCACCGAGTAATTTGATCGCGATATGGAACATGGTGGCGCCGGGCTTGCCGATGATAAATGGCTCGACACCCGTGGCCGCCTGCAAAAAGGCCAACAAGGCGCCACAGCCCGGTACCAAACCCTCAGCTACCGGCAACGATACATCGGGATTGGTGCCGATGAAGCGCGCACCGGCATTGATGAGCAAGCAGGCTTGACGCAATTTGGCGTAGGTGACCTCGGTATCGAGACCGACAATCACATAGGCTGGCGCATCGGCACTTTCGATATAATACCCGTCTTCAAACAAGGCGGTGCGCAAGCCATTCATGCCAATACAAAAAATCTTGGTGCCTTGGGGCGCTTGCGATTCGAGCCACAAACGCGTCCCTATCGGCGAATTGATGATGTTGACAGCCGGGTAGGTGATATCCATGCCGGCCAGTTTTTCAGAAAACTGTGCAGGTGTCATCGTCGCATTGTTAGTAATACACGCCGTCATAATGCCGTTTTTGGCACAGAAATCAAACAATTCTGCCACCCCTGGCATGCGTTCGTGGCCACGATACAACACCCCATCCATATCGAGGAGCAAGGCATGATAGTTGCGTAAATTCATAAATATGTTCTTTCCCTCAGCAAAAAATTAGTCACTATGACGACCTACATCCGTTCAGCAACCCGGATTCCGAGCAACCCTAGGCCGTTTTTGAGGGCTTGGGCCGTCGCTACCGTCAACGCCAAGCGCGCGGTGCGCAAGGCTTCGTCTTCGGCTTTGGCCACCGGACAGTCCCGATAAAACCCAGCAAATGTGCGGGCGGTATCGTAGCACCATTCAGCAATCACAAAGGTGGCGTAGCGGTCGGCGGCATCACGCACTGAACTAGGCATTTTGGCTAATTGACGCACCAAATCGAGCTCTGATGGATGGCTCAACAACGTCGCATCACAGGCCGGAATGATGGCAGAGACTTGGTCACCCAAAATCCGGCGGGCGATTGAGCGGCAACGGGCATACATGTATTGGATGTAGGGGGCGCTATTGCCTTCGATGGCCAGCATGCGGTCCCATTCGAGGGTGATGTTGCGGCGAGAGTCTTGGTAGAGGTCGTTGTACATTACCGCGCCGATACCCACTTTTTCGGCCACGTCGGCCCGCTCAGCTTCACTCAAATCGGGGCTCGAGGCATCGACTACTTGGCGGGCGCGGTCACGGGCATCGTTGAGCAAGTCAGTCAAGTAAATCATGTTGCCGGCCCGGGTCGAGAGTGGTTTGCCGTGTTGGTCAAAAATCGTACCGAATTTGACGTGCGACAATTCGACACCCTCAGGGACGTACCCAATAGCCCGTGACAAGGCAAAGAGTTGGCGGAAGTGGAGCTCTTGGGGGGAGCCGACGACGTAGATAATCTGGGTCGGGGTAAAGGTTTCCATGCGGTATTTGATACAACCCATGTCACGGGTGTGGTAGAGCGTCCCCGAGTCACTGCGTTGCAACAAAAAGGTTGGCATGTTTTGTTCGAGTTCATTAACCACCACGGCGCCACCTTCATCGCGGTGGGCTAGCCCGCTGGCCAAGGCATCAGCGATGACGCCAGCATTGAGCGGCGCATAGAAGCTCTCGCCGTAGGCGTGGTCAAACTTCACCCCCAGCCGGTCATAGTTTTCTTGAATGGCGGTCAAGGTCAAATCGACCATCCACTGCCACAATTCGGTCGCCGTCGGGTCGCCTTGCTCGAGCTTGAGCGACCACATACGGGCTTCGTCGTGGAGTGCTTCGTTTTCTTTGGCTTCACGCGAGTACTGGGCATACAACTTATCGAGTTGCGCCAAGGCTTCTTCGTCGTGGCCGGTCGGCTTGCCCCATTTGACGATGGCAGCAATGTTCATGCCGAATTGCTTACCGTAGTCACCGAGGTGATTATCGCCAATCACGGTATAACCGAGGAATTTGAAAATATTGTAGAGCGCTTGGCCGATAATCGTCGAGCGGATGTGCCCCACGTGCATCAGTTTGGCGATATTAACCGACGAATAATCGATGACGATGCGCTTGTTGGCGCCCAAATCATCACTGCCGTACTGGTCACCCAGCCGAGCGACATCCGCAAGGACGCTCGCCACATAATTGGCTGCATTGATAGAAAAATTCAAAAACGGCCCTGCTGCGGTGGCTGTCGCCAACAACGAATCGGCACCAAAGCTGATTTGGCCAGCCAATTCGGTGGCGAGTTGAGGCGGCGCCATTTGGCGATCGCGGGCTGCTTTGAAGGTGGGGAAGGCCAAATCGGCCGGGATGTTGGGTTTGGGAGCGACCAATTCAATCTGGGCGTCGCTGGCCAAGTTAGTGGCCACAATGGCCTCACGGGCTTGGCGAATCAAGCGATCTTGCGTATATTCCATATTCTTCATCCTTTCAGATTACGCACAAAAGTTAATCTTGCCAAAACGGCGCAACCCAGCCCCGCTGGGTCAACACGGCGCGTAGTTCGAGCATGGCGGTATAAGTAGGCAGCACATACACCACCTGGTCGGCGGGGGTTGCCGCCAGAGCGGCATCCAAGGCCTCAGCGATGGAATCAATGCGTCGGATTTGCTGGCGATCAACGCCAGCATACTGCATACGCACCTGCATATCGGCTGCCCGGGTGCCACTCACGATAATTTGTTGGGTGGTGCCACACAGCCGCTCAAAATCGGCATCCCACAACCACGACACGTCGGTGCCATCGGCATCGCGATCGTTGATGATAATCAACAATTGGACGGGAGCGGCCCAGGCATCAACCAGCATGCGGATAGTTTCACTTGCGCCCACGGGGTTTTTGATCAATGCCATCACCAGCTGATGCGTCCCCGCCGTAATCACTTCGTAGCGCCCAAAAGCGGCCTGCATCTGCGCCAAGGCTGATGCCACCACCGGCGCCACCCCCAATTGATCGGCGCAGGCATAGGTTGCCAAGGCATTGGTGGCATTGTACAAGCCCGGCAAGGGCACCTGGAGCGTGCAGGAGGCGTGGGGCGTGCGCAAGGTGACGTGGGAGCCGACCAGCCCTTGGGCGGTCACCTGGGTGAGCGCATAGGCCGGCTGTGGCCGCGCAAAATCACAGTTGGGGCAATGATAATGCCCAATATGCGCATAAAACCGCACCGTATAAACCAGCGCCGCACCACAACGACAAAACCCGGCATCGGCCAGGTGTGCCACACTGTCACGGGCACTGCTGACGTCGTCATTGCCATAGCCGACGGTTTGGCACGTCAGGCTGTTGGCTAACCGCTCCAGCGACGGATCGTCGGCGTGGTAAAGCACGACGGTGCTGGCGGGGAGGGTATGCAAGGCCGCCGCCCAGTTATTGGCAATGGTATCGACTTCGCCGTAGCGGTCGAGTTGGTCACGGAACAAGTTATGCAAGACCACGAGGCGCGGTTGGGTTTCACGCACGATTTGTGGCAAGGCTGCTTCGTCGCATTCAAACAAGGCCACATCATAGGCGACGCGGCCACGCCAATCGGCCCCCATCAAAACGGTGGCCGTCACACCCGAGGTCAAATTTGCGCCCGAACGGTTGTGGAGCACCCGCCAACCGGCCGCCACCAACGTATCGGCAATCATGCGGGTGGTGGTGGTTTTGCCGTTGGTACCGGCCACACAAATCACCCCTCGCGGTAATTGGCGCGTCAGGTGGGTCAACACCTGTGGCGCCACGCGCCGCGCAATCACCCCGGGCATAGTGGTACCACCACCACGCCCCAACAGCCGACTCAGCAATCCAGCCAGCCGTCCCAACCAAATCGCCACCACGTCACGCATCACACCGACACCCTTCGCTTATCGCGTTCTGTGGGTATTATACCGTCTGTGCGTGACTCCTACATGACATTCGCTCACACCCGCCGTACAAAAGCCCCCGTCCATTCGGGCACAATCGCCGTGCCATCCGGTTGGGGGGTGCCGGTCAGGGCCATACCAAAGAAAAATTCGGTCAATTCGGTTGCCTCGGCAACCGATGCAAAACGATAATCGGTACTCACCGGCGTACACACAAAACCAAATTCGCGTGCAAACAAGGCATAACATTCAGCCAAGGCAGCGGTAGGCGGGGCAGGATGGTCGGCGCCCGACCCCAGCGTTTCGAAGATAATCGCCACGCCGCCGGGGCGCAATACGCGTAGCATTTCGCCGATGGCAGCCCGTACGTCGGCTTGCCACGCGCCCGGGATCCACTCGGTGGCATGCCCAAAGCTCCAGCCCGCCGTCACGAGATCGACACAGGCATCCGGCAACGGCAAATCACGATTATCGGCCGTCACGAAGGTGGTGGTGACCGGCAAGATTTGCCGTGCCACCGCCAGCATGGCCGGCGCCCGGTCGCTGACCGTCAAGTGACGCACATGCGGCGCCAGCAAGGCGGCCACTCGCCCCGTGCCACAACCCATGTCGAGAGCATCGACGTGGGCGAGGTCACAGTGGCGCCGGATTTCGTAGAGCAGATTTCCTTGATAATCCTCGCGCGACACCAGTTGGTGGTAGCGCTGGGCGTGTGATTCGTCTTGATAGATATCACGGTAATCAGGCATGGGGATTACTTTCACTGTTGGTTAAAAACACCTGCACACGCGCCAACACCCCCGCCACCAAATGCAGATGGTCGGGGTGACATTGCCACACCAGCCCATCGCGGTCGGTAGTGGCACAGCGTGACAGCACAGATTGATGCACCTTTGGTAATAAGGGAATCGTCACCGCCACATCACCATTGGTACCCGCACGCAGGGCAATCGGCTCGTGCGTGTAGCCGGTGGCTTGAGCCAACCCCTGCAACAGTGCGGTGTCTTCGGCGAGGGGCGTGTACTGAATAGTATGGGCGCCTTGGGGTTGGCTACGATACCATTCGGCTTGGCCACGCCCACGCCGGCGCCGCACCATACAGCCTGGATAGAGCCAGACACCTTGCTGGTCGGCGTGGGAGACCGTATCACACGTCACTACCGCACGCTGACGCGGATCGTAGTAGCTCCAGCGCTCGCTGGGGTGCCCCAAAGGTTGCCAACGTGCCTCGTCAGCGATAGGGGATGGGGCTGGTAACGGAGGCAACGATTCCGTCAAGGATTCGATGGTAACCATCACCAAGCCCCGTTCGGCCAAACGGGCCATCAAGCCATCACGTCGCCACGACGTCATCACAAAGCGGTTGCCCTCGACGTCACCTTCACCACGAATAAATGGCCGCACACGAATGTCGTGCACCATGAAGTGGTTCGGGGCGTACTCTTCGAGGGCACCGTGGCGCACGTTATTCGCCTTCATTCAAGCGTTCGCCAATCAAATCAGGCCGATTATCGTCGAGTTGGGCTTTACCACAATTCACCAACAAATCGTGGCGTTGTTGCGCCATTTCGACCAAATGAGTGCGCTCGTGATGCACCATCCAATTGCCTTGGTGGAGCAGATTAATCTGGCCGTACGACACGTGGGTGGCAGTGCGGTGCCAGGCTGCGCTAGTCAATCCCCGCAACGACAGCAAACAATCGCGACGTGATTCGTGGAAGGCCTCGAGGATGGCATTGATGTCACGATCGCGGTAATGCACCGCCGCATTGAGTCGCGGTGGATGCGCCGCCGGTAATTCAGGATTGTTAGTGTCGAGGATCAAGCGCACTCGCTCACAAAAAACCAAATTCATATCATTGAGGTGCCCGAGCACTTCTTTGAGTGAAGGAGCATTGTCGTTATCAGGACAAACCAAGATTGACTCGTCGAGATCGTGCATCATGGCGCGCAAGGTGGCTTCGCTATGCTCGAGGGCATGCATGATGGCGTGCGGTCCCAGTGTGCCCATGGCTTCGATAGCCAAAAACTGTTTGTGGGCTTCGGGGACGGTGTCACAGATGGGGCAGGCACCAATCAAGGTCCCTTCACGGGTTTCGCCACAGGTGGTGCAGACGTACAAATCACCCAATTCGCTGGCAAGTAAGTCACGTTCTTGCGCAATGGCTTGGGCAGCGCGACCGAGCAATTCACGCGAGCGCTCGGAGGTACCGGTGATGCGTTGCATGGCAACGGCTTGGGGTTCGTCGCCATTGAGTGCTTGATCGACGTTGCGAGCGGTTACGCCGACGCCATCGACGGCCAAAAAAGCCCGCATGGCTCGGGCGCCCCGTGCTTCGCACAAGGCATCAAAGAGGCGCGCAATGTTAAACCGGCGTTCGTGGCGAGCCTTGGCAGCCCAAGCCCGATACGCGACGTGCCCCATACTGGCACTGGTGAAGAGTTGATGCAACTCTTGTTCCGACATGTTCATGGTCTTTCCTCAGCAACATCTCACAAAAATCATGGGTACGACGGTGTCGCATCATTGCGCCTCCATACTATAATAGGATAATCACATTCTGTGAATAGGCAAATGGAAAATACGTGCGTACGGTTTTTGTACATGATTATCTCAATCAATACGGCGGCGCTGAACGCGTGCTCGAAGCACTGCACGATTTGAACCCCAGCGCGCCCGTCTATACCTCCATCTATGCCAGCGAAGCGATGCCGGCTAGCTACCGCCAGTGGGATATCCACACCTCGTGGATGCAACACTTGCCAGCGTGGCGGCGCTTCTTCCGCCACTACTTCTTCCTCTACCCTTGGGCCTTCGAATCATTTGACCTGCGCGACTACGACGTCATCATCAGTAGCAGTAGTGCCTATGCCAAAGGAGTGATCCCACGGGCAGACGCCATCCACATTTGCTATTGCCACACGCCGATGCGTTTTGCGTGGCAAACTGATAATTATGTCGCCCGCGAAAACATCCGCGGCGTCACCCGCTCCATCATGCAATTTTTGCTCGGGTTTGTACGGCGCTGGGATGTGCGCAGTAGTAGCCGCGTCACCCACTTCGTAGCCAATTCGCAGGTAGTCGCCGCCCGCATCAAAGAGTTTTATCAACGCGATGCCGTGGTGATCCCCCCACCGGTTGATTTGCCCCCCGTCAACCAGCAACCAGCCGGCGATTATCTATTGACCGGTGGGCGCTTGGTGCCCTACAAGCGCATCGATTTAGCGGTACAGGCCTGTAGCGCCCTCAATCTGCCCTTGGTAGTGTTTGGCGATGGGCGTGATTTGGCGGCGCTCAAAGCCATCGCCGGCCCGAGTGTACGCTTTGTGGGGCGCGTCAGTGATGCCGAACGCTTGGCGTTGTTCAACGGCTGTCGGGCTTTTTTGTTCCCCGGCGAAGAAGATTTCGGCATTACGCCCCTCGAAGCCATGGCGGCCGGCCGCCCCGTCGTCGCCTACCGCGCCGGTGGGGCACTCGACACGGTGATTGATCGCGCCACGGGCATCTTTTTTGACCAACAAACCGTACCGGCACTGCAACAAGCCATCACCGCCCTCACGAGTCAATCATGGGATGCCCACGCCATTCGTACCCATGCCGAATACTTTGGCCGTGAGCGCTTCATGGAACGCATGCAGGCCCTCATCACCCGTTATACTCAAACGGAGGCACGTCATGGCTGATCTCACTCGACTCCTCGCCGTCATGCGCTACCGCTGGTGGTACATCCTCATTCCGGCCATCGTCCTCGCATTAAGTGCGTTGGCGCAACAATACGCCCAACCGCGGCGAGTCGCGGTGTCGGTCGATGTATCGCTCACCAGCCACGCCCCCATGAACGACACCGGTGATACCTTGGCCTATGACTTCCCCGCCATTAGTCGCGGCGACGATTATCGCCAACGCGTCGTGGCACTCATCAATCCCCCTATCACCACCGATGACCTTGCCGCCATGCTCGATGTACGCAACAACGACCGCGTCGTCACGATTCGTGTCAGTGGCGCCGATAGTAGCCAACTGGTGGCAATTCGTGATGCCGCACTTGCAGTCTTGGTGCGTGATGGTACACTGCTATGGGGCAAAACTGGGAGCGATACCGCCGTCAACGTCATGGTTTTGCACAAAAACGATACGCCCCAACCACAATCTATCTATGCCACATTGATGGCAACCATGGTGTTGCGTGGCTTGGCAGGGGCATTACTCGGGTTACTCGTGGCTGCTCGTCGCATCCGATAAGGACGTTACTTATGCGCATGACTGAATACCTCCGCATTATGCGGCGCCGCTGGTTGGCGATTGTCTTGGCGATGGTGCTTACTGCCGTCGCTGCCTATGTGTTTAGCAAGCTTCAAGAGCCGTTGTACCGCTCAGAAGCCAGCTACTTGGTCGTCCCCAATCGCAACGACAACGGTTTGTCGATTGTGTTGACTAACAACATGAACAGCTACAAGCAATTGGCGCTGGCCCGCCCCCAAATCGAAAAACTCAGCGCCCAGCTCCAGCTCGATCGCACCCCCGAATGGTTGCTCGAGCACATTGCTATCCAAGCCAATGCCGACGACCGCAAAATGATTGTCCAAGTTGATTATCCCGATGTCGACATGGCACCCCGTTTGGCCAATGCCGTAGGCGAAAACATGGCAGCTCTCGTTAGCTCACTCAACGACGGCCTCGAAGGCACCGACAAAATCAACATGCGCGTGACGACCCCAGCCACGCCACCCATCCTCTACCGCCCGCAAACCAAAATCAACGTGGCGGCTGGGGCATTTTTGGGGTTGATTATTGGCTTCTTGCTGGCCTTTGTGCTCGAAGCACTCGACGATACCCTCAAAACTCCCGATGATGTCGAACAACATGTCGGTCTGACGGTGGTCGGCGCCATCCCAGCGAGTAATCTCAACAACGACCGGCGCACACCAGCAAGGAAGCAATCATGACCAATCTTGTGGCAGCCAGCCCGGCACCGACCCTTGTCGCCTTGAGCGCCCCCCAATCGGCGGCGGCCGAGGCCTTCCGGAGCCTACGCACCAACATTCAATTTGCCAGCCTCGACCATACCCTACAACTCATCACCATCACCAGCGCCGGCATCGACGAAGGCAAATCACTGGTGGCCGCCAATCTGGCCATCACCATGGCCCAAGCCGAGCAACGCGTCATCTTAGTTGACTGCGACCTACGCCGCCCCGCCTTGCACACCTTGTTTGGCGTCAGCAACGACAACGGCGTAACCAGTATGTTGTTCGCCAACGAAGGCGATGCCCCACCCCTGCAAGCCACTAGCGTGCCCGGCCTGCAATTGCTGGCCAGCGGACCACTGCCCCCCCGCCCCGCCGATATTCTCGGCTCACGGCGCATGGGCGAAATTTTGCAGGCACTCCGGGGATTGGCCGATGTGGTCATCATCGACACGCCGCCCGTCCTAGCCGTCAGCGATGCCGTCGTCCTCGCACCGCGCGTCGATGGCGTAATCCTGGTGATGCAGGCTGGACGTACCCGCCGTGAGCCAGCCAAACAAGCCCGGATTGTGCTCGAAAAAGCCAAGGCCCACATCGTCGGCGTCGTCCTCAACGATGCCGAAATGACGCAGTCTTCGGGGTATTACGGATAATTTTTGCGCATAAAAGGACGTTATGATCGACATCCATTGTCA
This sequence comes from uncultured Chloroflexota bacterium, assembly GCA_937876225.1. GTDB lineage: Bacteria > Chloroflexota > Chloroflexia > Chloroflexales > Roseiflexaceae > UBA965. The sequence continues at coordinate 23,707 of CALFIC010000151.1, forward strand.
CATCTTGCACAATATCGACGACGGTGCCCGCACCGCCGAAATTTCGCTCAACATGGTACGCCAAGCCTATGCTGCCGGCGTGCGCACCCTCATCTGTACTCCTCATAGCCCCGATTCGAGTGCCTCGCGCCACTATAGCCCGGCCCTTATCCGCGAACGCACCACCGCCCTGCAACAGGCCGCCGACCAAGCCGGCATCGCCCTCACGTTGCTCCCCGGCACCGAAATCAGCTTTGTGCCTACCGTCCCCCAAAAACTCGCCAGCAAACAGATTTTGAGCTTGGCCGGCAGTCGCACCGTGCTGATCGAAATGCCCGTGTTTGCCGTCGATCAGCGCTTCCTCCCGGTGGCCCGCCAACTCATCGCAGACGGCTACACCGTCGTCCTAGCCCACCCCGAGCGCTACATCTACAACAGCCAAGATTTGCACGATTTGCAGACCATCCACGAGGCCGGTGTACTCTTTCAAGTCACCGCCATTGCCGTCGATGAGCCCAATAGCTTGACCCTGTTCGAGCACCACTTGGTCGACGTCGTCGCCAGCGACGCCCATAGCGACACCTACCGCCCTACCGCCATGCGCTTTGCCTATGACTATGTCCAAGGGCGCTTTGGCGAAGCGATGGCCCAACAGTTGTTTGTCGATACTCCCCAAAAACTCATTGCCCAATAAAAATCAATCCCCCTCCGACATACCATCGGAGGGGGATTGGTGTGTCGCACTTACGCCTGCGTACGTAGATACGCCAGTACTTCGGGCCAACCAGCGTATGACGTTATCGGCCAATCGTCATATTCACGCAGCCCAAATTTAATCACTTCACCCCGGAAGTGACGCGCACCGTTATTGGGACGATCATCAATCAAAAAATGCCCGCGATTGAGCTGTTTGTGGTGCGACAAAATCAGGCGTTTATGCGCCGCATGTCCCAAATGTTGCTCGACCCATAAGCGTTTATCCGTCCAGGCCGACGGGTTCTTCCACGGCGCCGTCGACAAAATATAGGTGTCAAACAAACCGGACAGCTCATGGAATGCATCCACCGCCCCTGGCATCAGGTCCATCAACGCAAAAATCCCTGGCACGTCACTCACATCATCGTACTCCTTGCGCACGTGCTCCGGCACACGCGCAATCCCCGACCGGAAGTCTACCAACACATTGTCCATGTCTACATACAATACTTTGGACATATGCACCCCTTTTTTATTTTTTGATTACGCCGTAATTATACCATGTTTTCGTAATTATGTTATTTTATGATAAAAAATATCCAGCGCGGCGGTGAATCAGCCAATGGAACAGATTCACGAACGGCGCTGGACGCTTTCTTACCGCGATGAAGTAATGCTGCCCGTTTCGCGGCGGGCTTCGATGACATCGGGCAGACGGTTGAGTCGATCGAGCAGGCGGGTCAATTGTTCGACGCTCTGGACGCGAATTACTGCCCGGAGGTATGAGCGATTGGGACGACGGGTAGGCATTTGTTCGACCACATCGATGTTGATACCGGCATCGGCAATGGTACTCGAGATGTCACGCCACAGACCGACGCGGTCCCACGATTCGATTTGGAGCGGCACCAAAAACCCATGTTTGGGCGCCACACTGCCCCACGCCACCCCCACAATCCGATTGCGGTCGGGTTCGTTGAGGATGTTGTGGCAATCGGCACGATGCACCGTCACCCCGCGACCGCGGGTCACATAGCCGGCGATGGGTTCACCCACCACCGGATTACAACAACGAGCCAAGCGGGTCAGCAAGCCATCCATACCACGCACGCGAATATCGGCGTTGGTTTGTTCACTGATTTTGCTGGGCGACGCCGGGGTAGGTGGATCGACAATCACATCTTCGGGCATCTGGCTGGCCAACATTTTTTGGCCAACGGTGCGGGCCGACAATTCGCCACTGCCAATCAACGCCAACATTTCGTCGACTGGTTTGATGTTCATTAAGCTGGCGAGGTCTTCGAGGGCTACCACCAAGCCGAGCCGTTTGAGCTCTTTTTCGAGCATGTCACGTCCGGCCGCAATATTTTCATCACGATCAGCCCGCTTAAAAAAACGGCGGATGTGATTGCGGGCGCTGACGGTTTTGACGAAGTTCAACCAATCGCGGCTGGGACCGTTGGAGGTGCGCTTGGTCATGATTTCGACCATTTCGCCCGTCTGGAGTTGGTAATCGAGCGATACCATGCGCTGGTGCACCCGCGCCCCGACGCAGTTATTACCCACGTCGGAGTGGATGCGATAAGCGAAGTCGACGGGGGTCGATCCGACCGGCAAGTCGATAATTTTGCCACGGGGGGTAAAAACAAAAACCTGTTCTTCGAGGAAGTCCGACTTGAAGCGCTCGACGAAATCGGTAGCGACTTCGCTACCATCAGCCACTTCGTTGCGCCACGACATCAGACTACGCAACCAGACGATTTTGTCGTCGAATTTTTGGTCGGAACGTTTGTAGCCATCTTTGTAACGCCAATGGGCAGCGATGCCATGTTCGGCCACTTCGTGCATTTCGGCCGTGCGGATTTGGACTTCGCACGGTTGCCCGCCAGGAATCAGCACCGTAGTATGCAACGAACGATACAGGCTTTCTTTGGGGTTGGCGATGTAATCATCGAATTCACCGGGGACGGGTGGCCACGTGGTATGCACTAACCCCAGCACTTGATAGCATTCGGGGACGGTGGTGACGATCACGCGCACTGCCAGCTGGTCGTAGATTTGCTCGAGGCGCACCCCTTTACGCGCCATTTTGCGATAAATCGAGTAGATGTTTTTGGGGCGCCCCGATACTTCACCGCTGATGTGTTCGTGCCCTAGCACATCGCGCAGGCGCTCGACCACCCGTTGTACGGTGCGTTCACGCACATCGCGGCGCATCGCCAATTGACGGCTGATTTCTTGGTAATGATCGGGTTCGAGCACCGCAAACGAGCGATCTTCGAGTTCCCACTTGAGTTGGCTAATCCCGAGGCGATGGGCCAGAGGCACATAGATTTCGATGGTTTCACGGGCAATGCGACGTTGTTTTTCAGGTTTGGTGGCATGAATCGTGCGCATGTTGTGCAGGCGGTCAGCGAGTTTGACCAGCACTACGCGGGGGTCATTGGCCATCGAGACAAACATTTTGCGGTAATTTTCGGCTTGGGCTTCTTCTTTGGGACGTACTTCGAGCTCCGACAATTTGGTGACGCCATCAACGAGGGCAGCCACTTCAGCGCCAAAGTAATTTTCAATTTGATCATAAGTAATCGCGGTATCTTCGATGACGTCGTGGAGTAGCGCAGCGATAACCGTTTCGGCATCGATTTCGAGGTCAAGCAAAATAATCGCTACTGCCACAGGGTGATTGACATACGGCTCACCCGATTCGCGGATTTGGTGGGCGTGGGCGGCGTGGGCGATGGCATAGGCCGCCCGCACGAGCAGTGTGTATTGTTCGAGATTAGGGTCGTTTTTGGCGTTGCTACGGAAGCGGTTGCATAAATCGTTGGCGGTAGCCGAATGCATCAAGGCATCGTCGGGGTGTAATGTTCCAGTAGAAGTGGTACGGGTATTCATCGGTGGCGACTCCCTTGTATAGCCTTCACGATGTTTCGACGTTATCAAACAGCCCACCAGCGGCGGCATCGAAGGTTTCGACATATAAACCAGGCACCCCGGGATCGGGCATGGTGGTGGCAAAGGTGGCCAGCACGCTGCCATTAACGGTAAAGGTGTATTGGTCACCTTGTACCGCAAATTCGACGTGATTGACTTCTGTCGGTTTAATAATAGTACTATCGGTGACATCGTGCATGGTTTGCCATTTATCGCCGTCTGAACGCACACAGCCGAAGCGTTGTAGTGGGCTAATCCAGCAGACCACATAGTCGCGGGTATCATCGGGACGGGCATGGAAGCGTAGGGCGGTGCCGATGCGGGCCGATCCATCGAATGCCATATCGACACTGATATGTTGGTCGAGCCGGGCTATTTCGGCAGGTGCACTGAGGTAGTAGCTATCGGCCATCCGCAAATAAATGCGATAGACGCCATCACGGATCGCAATGGCACGCCGCAAATCATCGCCTTCGAACCATTTGCCATCATCTTGGTCAAAGGTATCTTTAGTGAACGGGGCTGGCGTGGCGGTGGGGATGGGTGTCACGGTTGGTAACGGCGCGACATCGACCGTCGCCAAAATCTGATCGGCCACGGGTTGAATCAAGGCAATATCAGACTCAGGCACACTCATCACCACAATGGCAATGCTATCGGCAAATTGTTGCACACTGACCCGTAGCCACATCGGCACGGCGCGCCCTTCACGATTGGTGCCACTACCATTAGCTTCAACCAGCATGCGCCCTTGATCGTCGGTATGGATGTCACCTTGGCTAGTGGCACCCAGTTGATTGAGGGTCTGGAGTAACAATTCTTGGCGAGCACTTGCCTCCAACGCGGTAGGACTCGCGATAAGCAACAGCGAAATCAGGCCGCGTTGATTGGGCGCATTCCAGATCCACAACGCCCGACCGGCATCGCTATGACTTTCGATGCTCCAGGCTTGGGGCACACGCAACTGCACCCGGCCGTCAGGCGATTGCCACGGCACGAGGGTGAGTGGTACCGGCGTGGTGACCACCGTTTCACCGAGGACCTCAGCCGCTAATACCGCAGTAGGCGTAGCAAAGGCAGGCACAGAGACGGGGCGGCTACAGGCCACCAGGCTCCAAATCGATATGCAGATTATCAAAAAAATCGTTGGCTGTTTCACAGCATTGATTATACGACACTTGTACAGCCGCAGCCTGCTGCGGCTCTACTTCATCAATATGTTATTATGGATGCAATTGCTACAGGAATACCATCATGCACAATCGCTGGAACGATGCCACGGCCAATCAATGTGCCACACCGCTCGATTTGCGCATCTATACCTCGCGCCTGCTCGGCGCAGACCCCGCTTTGGTGCTCCATGGCGGTGGCAATACGTCTGTCAAAATCGCCGCACAGAATTTGTTTGGCGATAGCGAGACCATTTTATATATCAAAGGCAGTGGCCACGACCTCGGCACCATCGACCGCCGCGGCTTTGCGCCTTGTCGGCTTGACCCCTTGGTACGCATGGGGCAATTGCCCGAGCTCAGTGACGCCGCCATGGTCAATGCCATGCGTTGCGCACTCACCGATAGTAGCGCGCCAACGCCCTCGGTCGAAGCGATTTTGCACGCCATCATCCCCTATACGTATGTCGACCACACCCACGCCGATGCGGTGTTGACCATCCTCGATACCCCACGTGCCAGCGAATATGTCCAACAACTCTACGGCGACAAATTCTTGGTGGTGCCGTATGTGATGCCCGGGTTTGCCTTGGCGCGCCATTGTGCCCAACAACTCGCCAGCCAACTCCAGCCCCATCACGAAGGGTTGATTTTGCTCAACCATGGTATTTTCACCTGGGGCAATGATGCGCGTACCAGCTACGACCGCATGATTCACTATGTCGACGTGGCCGAACAATTCGTGGCGCAACAGATTCCCCCTGCCCCCCCCACGATTTTCCCCCCACCCGTCGCCCGCCATGCCCGCGCCCAGCTGCGCCACGACATCGCTCAAGCGCTCGGTGCTGCAGTAGTCCTGATGCCCCAAACCGATGTGGCTGGAGCGGCGTTTGTAGCCCGCTCCGATTTAGCCAGTATCGCCCAACGGGGCTGTGTCACGCCCGACCATATCATCCGCACCCGCCAGATTCCGTTAGTCGGGCGTGATGTGGCCGATTATGTGGCGCGCTATCACGCCTGGTTTACTCAATACAGCGCCGATTCGCCAGTCCCCCTTACCATGCTCGACCCCGCGCCCCGGATCGTACTCGACCCCGAATTGGGCGTCCTGAGCGTGGGGCGGCGCGTACGCGAAGCGTTGATTGCCGGCGACGTCTATCGCCAAAGCATCCCCGTCATCGTCAATGCCGAAGCTTTGGGTGGCTACACACCATTGCCTGATGCCGATTTGTTTGCTATCGAATACTGGGAGCTGGAGCAAGTCAAGCTCAAGCTCCTCGGCCAAGCCCCACCCTTGAGTGGCCAAGTGGCCTTGGTGACTGGGGCGGCCTCGGGGATTGGTCGAGCCTGCGTCGAAGCCTTGTTGGCCCAAGGTGCCGCCGTAATCGCCCTCGACATCAATCCTCGCCTGACTGACGTTTTTGCCCGCCCCGATGTCTGTGCCATCGTTTGCGATATCAGCGACGAACAGGCGATTGGGGAGGCGATTGACCAAGGCGTGCAGGCCTTTGGCGGTATCGACATCCTCGTACTCAACGCCGGTATTTTCCCCAAAAGTCGTCTCATCAATGCCCTGCCTAGCGACGAATGGCGCCGTACCATGGCCATCAATCTCGATGCCAACGTCGTACTGATGCGCGAATGTCAGCCATTGCTGGCCTTGGCGCATAACGGCGGGCGGGTGGTGATTATCGGTTCAAAAAACGTACCGGCACCTGGGCCAGGGGCAGCCGCCTACTCGGCCTCCAAAGCCGCCATCACCCAGCTAGCGCGGGTAGCGGCGCTCGAATGGGGCGAGGCGGGCATTCGTGTGAATGTGGTGCACCCCAATCAAGTCTTTGATACCGGTATTTGGAGCGACGATGTGCTTGCCAGCCGGGCAGCCAATTACGGCATGAGCATCGACGACTACAAAAAGAACAATATTTTGCATACCACCATCACCAGCCACGATGTGGCCAAATTGGTGGTGGCATTGTGTGGCGACGTATTTGCCCGCACCACCGGCGCCCAAATCCCGATTGATGGCGGCAATGATCGGGTGATTTGATTTTTTGCACAAACGGAGATTGTCATGAAGCTCATCGTCCAAATCCCGGCGCTCAATGAAGCAGAAACCATCGCCGAGGTGGTCAGCAATATCCCCCGCCAAATCCCCGGCATCGATGTGGTCGAAGTACTGCTCATCGACGACGGGAGCACCGACGATACCGTGGCCATCGCCCGGGCCGCCGGCGTCGATCATGTCATCAGCCATACGGCTCGGCGAGGCCTGGCCTATGCCTACCAAACCGGTATCGACAATTGTCTGCGCCTGGGTGCCGACATCATCGTCAATACCGACGCCGACCACCAATACCCCGGGAGCGAAATCCCCCGCCTCGTGGCACCTATTTTGGCCAAACAAGCCGACATGGTGGTGGGAGATCGTCAAGTCCAGCAACTCGAACATTTCTCGCCCCTCAAGAAGTTTTTGCAATATGTGGGCAGTGGCGTGGTGCGCTGGGCCTCGGGCACCGATGTACCCGATACGGTGAGTGGCTTCCGGGCCCTCTCGCGCGAAGCGGCCTTGCGTACCTTTGTCACCAGCGATTTTTCGTATAACATCGAGGTCCTCATCCAAGCCGGCAAACGCAAGTTGGCCATCCACCACGTGCCCATCAAAACCAATTTGGTCACGCGAGAATCACGTTTGTTTACCGGTAATTGGAACTTCATCAAACGGCAAGCAGCCACCATTGCCCGCACCTATGCCACCTACGAGCCACTCAAAAGTTTTTCGTACCTCGCAATTCCCTTCCTGTTGGCGGGAATTGTATTGCTAGGCCGGGCGCTATATGTCTATGTGGCACGTGCATATGGCTTAGTCGCCACCAACGACCAAGCCTTGGTTGCCGGCAGCACCTTGCTCATCATCGGCTTTATCATCTTTTTGTTTGGGGTAATTGCCGACCGCATCGGCGGCGTGCGCCGCGTCGAAGAAGAAATTTTGTACCGCCTCCGACGCGCCGAAATCGAAAAAAACAACCAATAATCTTAGCGCACCACGTTGCGCGCCGGTTGTCCGGCCCGTACTGCATCTGCCTGTGCCTGTACCAACGCCACCGCCCCTTGGGGGCGGCCACCGGCCACGTGGGGCGTCAGCAACAGATTGGGGCAATCCCACAACGGTGACGCCGCCGGCAATGGCTCGACATAGGTCACATCCAAAGCCGCCGCCCGTAAGCGCCTCGTTTTCAATGCATCAACCAACGCATCTTCAGCAACCGTTTTGCCACGCCCTACATTCACAAACACGGCACTCGGTTTGAGTTGCGCCAAAAACGCCCCATCGACCAACCGCTCGGTGCTTGGCAAGGCCGGCAACAACGACAACACTACATCGGCCTGCGGCAATACCTGCTGCACGTCGGTCATGGCGCTCACTGGGTGCCCATAGCGCTCACCTGCGCTCGTAGCCACCCCAATCACCGTGGCCCCCAGCCCCTGCAACAACGGCGTCAACGCTGCGGCAATCGAGCCGTAGCCGAGGATGACCACATTCGCACCAGCCAAGGTGTACAAGCCACGAGTAGCGGGCATGGTTTGATCTTTACCGATACGGGTATCCCACACGCCGGCCTGTTGCGCCACCGCAAAGTGATCGAGCCCGCGGATGACATACAACAGCATCGCCAAGGCATGTTCGGCCACCGGGCCGTCGTGCAACGACCGCCCCGAGCAAATCGTGATGTGCGGCGCAAATCCTGCCGCCAAGGCGGCATCGGGGCCGGCGGCCAGCGTCTGCACCAGCTGTAGGTTGGGTAAATCGTTTACCGCTGAACGCAGATTTGTGGCGCTATTGCCCCACAGCACCAGCATTTGCGCATCGGCATGCGCTGGGGCAAATGGTGCGCTAATCGAATACACCACGTAATTATCAACGTCACTTGCAGGGAAGGTGAGTTCAATCGAATCGGGGATGAGGATTTTCATATCGGGCCTTTCCATCAACATAGATACCCTCATTGTACCCCATTCGTTTTTGCGCTTGACACCAAAAGACTGCACATCCCTCACGCGGATGTGCAGTCGGTACACAGACAATCACAAACTAGTCTACGTCTACCACGGCTTCGGGTTGGTGACTGGCCGCCGAGCGATACGCCGCATCCACCACCTGTACCGCGCGGAGCCCATCGACTCCGCTAATCGGCGCCGGGCGATCATGGCGTACGGCATCGAGCCAATCGGCAATCATCAGACCATCGAAATTCACGCCGTGCCCCACCCAATGCCCGCGCCCAGTCGTTTTTTGATAGAGCTCGACCCGTGGGCCAAATACATCGAGATTGACAATCCCGTGCTGGGCAGTCACTTCCATGGTGACATCCCCCCAGGTGGGGTAGCTCTCCGCAGGGCGCGACCAGCTGGCATCGAGGCTGACCACCATGCCATCCGCGAGGGTCAATAGCATTAGGCCACAATCATCGACGGGGATGTCGTGGAGCCGCGTGGCCGCTTCGGCATAGACTTCGGTCACTTCTTGTTGCCAAATCCAGCGCACCAAATCAGTGACATGCACGGTATGATCCATCACCGCACCCCCACCAGCCAACAGCGGATCGCCAAACCAGCCCCCGGGGTAGGTGCCGCGATTAGTGGCCCGCACCATCAACGTCTGTCCGAGGCTCCCACCCTGCACCGTATCGCGCAGGCGACGGACGGCCGGGCTATAGCGCACCGGGAAGGCCGTGCCCAATTGCACCTTAGCGGCGGCAAAGGCCTGCACCATGGCATGGGCGTCGGCAACAGTGGTCGCCAACGGTTTTTCGCACAGCGTCGGCTTACCCGCCGCCGCTGCCGCCATGGCAATAGGGTGGTGGTAGGCGTTTTCGGCGGCAATCATCAGCGTATCACAAGCCTGCAATAACGCATTGATATCAGCAAACACCGGCACATTGTAGTGAGTAGCAAAGGCCTGTGCCCGCGCCGCGTCAGGGTCCCAAACCCCTACCACGCTAGCCGCAGTCATCAGGTGGGTCTCGGCGATATAACTATGGGCGTGACCATGGGCCACCCCGGCAATGCCGATGCGCAATACGGCGTTGTTCATGATGTAGCTCCTTGCAGGAGGACTGGACGACCCGTCTGGACACTTTCGAGCACTGCCAAACTCAACCGCAACGCCTCGTAGCCATCACGTGCCGTACTGCGAGGCGCCGTACCGCCAGCACACCACTGAGTAAAGTCGCTTAATTGGGCCAGATAGGGGTCTTCGAGCGCCAGCGGGTCATGTGCCAGCCGCGACCCACTCCCGGCCTGCGGGCGCAACGTGATATCGACGACATCGTCGTTGCGATGCGCCACCAGCCCGTTGCTCCCCGCCACTTCAAGCGAGGTATGGAAGCCGTTGGGGTACGACCAGTTGGCCTCGGCATAGCCAATCACGCCACTTTCAAAGCGCAAAATCACCATCACCGTATCGCGGTCGGGGATGGCGCGGTCGATTAAGCCCCGCGCATAGACCCGCGTCACTTCACCAAAGGTCCAGCGCAACCAATCGAGGTCGTGCACCAACAAATCAAGCGCCACGCCGCCACTACGCACCGTATCGGCGTACCAGGTATGCGCGGCGGGGTAGGCACCGCACCGGCTGGTGCGCGCCACCCCCACGGTACCAATATCACCACGGGTAATCAGCTGATGGGCGGTAGCGTATTCACGGAAGTAGCGCACTACTTGGCCACACATCAATTTCACGCCGTATTGCTGAGCGGCATCGAGCATCAGCTGGGCATCAGCCAACGTGCGCGCCAACGGTTTTTCGACCAACACATGCTTGCCTGCCTGCATGGCGAGGACGGCTGCGTGGGCATGGGTGTCAGTAGGGGTGGCAACCACCACCGCATCAATGTCGGTGCGAGCACAGACTTCGGCGGCAGTCGCATAACAGGTCGCACCGACCCGTTGCGCCGTGGCCCGAATAGCGTCATTGAGTTCTGGGGCACCACACGCCACCAAGGTGGCACCGGGTATCAGGGTGATATTGTGGGCATGGTAACTCGCCATGCCGCCACCCCCAATTACGCCGTAGCGCATCGTGACCTCCTTGTCACCGTCATTCTTTTTGCAAAAAACTTAGGCCTGCACCGTCATATATGGCTCAAAAAAGGCTTCGATGTGGCTCCGGGCTGCCCCCACCGAATCAGCGCGATGCACCGATTCGCGCAATTTGGCCGAATACGGCAAGTCCACCCCGAATTGGCCAATCAATTGTTTGATTTTGTTGAGCGCCATCCGTTCACCGGCGTCTTCGATCATCATATCGAGGTAGCGCAACATAAACTCACATTTGTCGCTGGGTTGCGGTTCAAACATCGCTTCGCCACGGCGCAACTGGGCAATTTGCATGAAAATCCACGGATTTTCCATGGCACCACGCCCAATCATAATCCCGCTGGCGTTGTAGACCTCGAGGCGGCGCAGCGCTTCGGCGGCATCTTTGACATCACCCGAGCCCAGCACCGGGATTTTGACCACCTCACGCACTTCACGCACCCGACTCCAATCGGCAGTACCGGTATAGAGCTGGGCACGGGTACGGGGATGCAACGCCAAGGCCTTGACCCCGGCGGCTTCGGCCATGCGCGCCGTATCGAGGTAGTTGAGCGAATTATCATCCCAACCAGCCCGGTACTTAAGGGTGACCGGGATTTGCACGGCAGCAATCACGGCCTTGATGAGCGCTTCCATTTTGCACAAATCTTTGAGCAACGCCGAACCATGGCCACCGCCCGTGACTTTGGGCGACGGACAACCACAGTTGATGTCGAGGATGTCGGCACCCAGTTGCTCGACCGTTTTGGCGGCACTCGCCACCAAATCAGGGTCGTTGCCACTGAGTTGCATGGTAATGGGGCGCTCTTCGGGCATAAACTCGAGCTGGTTGTGGCGCGAGCGGGCCCGCGGGCTGACGCTAGCCGCATTGGTCATCTCGCTCGACACCAGACCACAGCCACCAAGGCTCAAAATCGTGCGCCGAAAGACGCTGTCGGTCACCCCTACCATCGGCGCCAATACGATATTGGGGGAAATACGAATATGCCCGACGTAATATTCATTGGCTAAATTTTGATATACACTAGACATAGAACTATTCTCCCTACGGTCCATCAATTCATCCGTTTTTATCACTGCATAGTAGTATACCAAACTGCGTATTTTTTATTACAATCCCACTATTCTTTTTGAATGAAAACCGAGCCATTTATGCCAGCACTCGCCCCCGCCCAACATGAAATGGTTGCCATTGCGAAAGAAGTCGCAGCCCAGATTGCGCCACAGGCCGACGCCTACGATCGCACCGGCACCTTCCCCACGCCGTTTTATCAACTCCTGCACCAATCGGGCTATTTAGGCTTTGTGGTGCCTCGTGAGTTTGGTGGCCGCGGTGCCTCGCTCTACGATATGGTGCTCTGCCAAGAAGAATTGGCCAAAGGGTGTGGCTCGACCGCTATGGCCGTCGATATGACCATCCATGTCATCGGCCGGATCGGCGAAATGCGCAACTATCCGGCAGCTATTTTTGCTGATATCTGCCACGACATCGTCCAAAACGGCGCCTTGATTAATGCTGTCGCCAGCGAAAAAGAATTGGGCAGCCCGTCACGTGGCGGCCTGCCCAATTCCACTGCCACCTGGGATGGTAGCCAATGGCGCATCAACGGCCACAAGTTGTTTGTGAGCATGGCGCCCGCCCTTAATTATCTGATTACCGCGGTGGCCTTGCCGGTGAGTGCCGAAATGCCCAACGGCGGCACCGCCAACGCAATTGTGCGGGGCGGCAGCGCCGGAATCACGATCGTCGATACCTGGGCCGACGCCTTGGCGCTGCGGAGTAGTGGTAGCGGCGATGTGGTCTATGACGATGTAGCGGTGGATGATGCCTGGCTAATCGATCGCAAAGCGCTGGGGAGTCCATCCCCCGTCGAGCCACCCACCGGTATGGCCTGGTTTGCCCTCACACTGGCGGCCGTCTATTTGGGCATCGGACAAGCGGCGCTCGATGCCGTCGTCCATTACGCCAAAACCCGCATCCCCACCGCCTTGGGCAAGCCCATCGCCACCTTGCCGTTGATTCAACGACGCCTCGGCGAAGCTAGCATCCCTTTGCAGACGGCTCGCGCCCTGCTCCACGACGTGGCGGCCACCTGGAGCAACGACCCGGCAGCCCGCCTGACCCTCGGACCCCGCATCGCCGCCGCAAAATACGCCGCCACCAATGCAGCGGTAGTCGCCACCGACCACGCCTTGCGGGCAGCGGGTGGCTTTGGGATTACCCGCGACCTACCCCTCGAACGCTTTTTCCGCGATGCTCGCGCTGGCCTCACCCACCCACCCAACGACGACGCCGCCCTCGAAATGGTGGGTCGCGGCCTCACCCAATAATGCAGCGTGCTGTTAGCACGCACGTGCAGGGCATGCCCTGCACCCCAAATCATCCTATCGCCTCGCATAGGGCACGCAGAGGGCGCAGAGACCGCACCGCCAACGTCATTCCATGCCGGGTGTTGGCACCCGTAGCGTGGAATCTCCGTGGCTTGCCAGAGGATACTCGTGTGGCTCACGCGGCGGCATTTTCAATTTTCAATTTTCAATTCCTACTTCATTTTGTCATATTTATTTTTTAACTAATACTCAATATCGTAAAAATAACAACATTTTATCATTAAAATCACTACAAAACATTACACTTTACAACGGTTAAAAGTAGTAATTAATGATATAGTTAATAAACAAAATTCTCAACCCACAAACATGTGTAACGAGTTTTTTATTGATGCCGCCATCGCAAACAGTTCAGATTGCACTGCGCGCGGCATAGGCGTCGATTTGAGTGCGTGCAATCTCACCCGTGCCAATCTCAGCGGTATCGATCTCACCCGTGCCGATCTCAGCGGGGCCATTCTCACCCGTGCCAATCTCAAAGGTACCATTCTCGAAAATGCTACTCTTGGGACAATAACGGATAGTAACGATAATTATATCATTACCAACCTCGACCATGCCAATCTCAGCAATGCCATTCTCATCCATGCCATATTCCCATTTGCCAATCTTACCGGTGCCAATCTCACCGGTGTCGATATCACCCGTGCTGATTTCTACAGTGCCAATCTCAGCGGTGCCAATCTCAGCGGTGCCATTTTCAATCATACCGGGCTACAGAATACCAATCTTACCGGTGCCAATCTCACCGGTGTTGATCTCAGCGGTGCTAGGTGGAAAAATACGACGTGTCCCGATGGGTCAAACAGCGACACGAACGGGTTGCATGCCTGTGTTGCCCTACCCGCCGTCGTTGATCCCACCACCCCCAATCAATGTAACCTAAGCGGTAGCCATGCTAGTGGCTGTACGTTAATCGGTGCCGATTTAACCGGCAAGGATTTGAACGATGCCGACTTTACCGGTATCGATTTGCATGATGCTGATTTGAGCCTTGGCAGTCACCGCAACACTAATTTGTCGAACACCAACCTCAGTAATGCCAACTTTGTCTATAGTGTGCTGGACGGCACGCGCTTCACCGGCGCCAACCTCGATGGTGCCAATCTACAAAACACCTCACTCATCGGCATCTCGTCGGGTGGCATTACCGGCACCAACATCTTGTTGCCCCTGGCGTGGCAACTAACAGGTGGCTACTTGGTCGGGCCATCCGCCAACCTAAGTAACGCCCAACTCGCCAATGCCGATCTCAACCACGCCCAATTGATGTACGCCCAGCTGACAAACGGTAATTTGGCCGGTAGCAATCTAGCCGGCAGTGATTTACGGGGTGCGGACATGCGCGGTGCCGATTTGAATGGTACCAATTTAACAGGTGCCACTCTGATGTGGAGCAATTTGTCGTGGGTCAATCTGAGTAACGCCAATTTGACTGGTGCCAATCTAAGTGGCGCCAATCTAAGTGGCGCCAACTTCCATGGTGCCAATCTCACCGGCGTCGATTTGACAGGGGCAGATTTCACCGGCGTCATCTGGCAAAACACCATTTGCCCCGACGGCACGAATAGCGATTTCCACGGCCAAACCTGTGTGAAGTAGTCTGTGCACCCCCACAATCGCACGTGCGGGGCATGCCCCGCACCCCAATCCACCTCGTGCGCCCATCTCCATTTTCAATTTTTCATTCACACGACAATCCCCCCTACCCAATTTTTGGGTAGGGGGGATTGTCGTGTGTGATTAACGATATGCGCCCTCGACGGCCTGACTGCCACCACTGGCGGGTTGGCTCATCAAAGTGCGGAATACTTCCAATGTCGCTTCGATATGGTTGCTATCAATCCCGTAGTGGGTCACGGCACGGATGCTATTTGCGCCAAAGCCCCCTACCAAAATCCCATGTGCTTTCAGTTGACCAATCAAGGCACCCAAATCCCGACCATCGGTAATCGACAAGACCACGATGTCGGTTTGGACTTTGCTCATATCAACAGCGATGCCGGGGATGGTCGCTAAGCCCGCGGCCAAGATGCGGGCATTGACATGGTCTTCTGCCAGGCGATCGACCATCTCTGTGATGGCCACAATCCCCGCCGCAGCGATAATCCCGGCTTGGCGCATGCCGCCCCCCAACATTTTGCGCAGGCGGCGCGCTTTGCGAATCAACTCGGCATCGCCTGCCAAAATCGAGCCAATCGGCGCAGATAAGCCTTTTGACATACAAAACTGCACGCTATCGACATGTTGCGTGATTTCTTTGATATCGACGCCCAATGCCACGGCCGCATTAAAGACCCGCGCACCATCAAGGTGCACCTTGAGGTCGTTGGCGTGAGCGAGTTTTTTGACTTCAGCCATGTAACTAGGCGCAACTACCACGCCACCACAGCCGCCATGGCTGTTTTCGAGGCAGACTAAGCGGGTCAAGGCCGCATGCGGATTTTCGCGGTCACGGATAGCGCCTGCAATCGCCGCCAACGGCATTTCGCCGGCATCCGTATTGGCTACGGGGTGGTAGGCCACGCCACCGAGCACCGAAGCGCCACCGGCTTCGTGGTTGTAGATGTGGCATTTATCGCCGACGATGACTTCGTCACCCCGACCACAGTGCGCCAACACGCCACAAAAATTCCCCATGGTGCCGCTGGTAACCAGCAAGGCGGCTTCTTTGCCTACTTTGGCGGCAGCCAGTTTTTCGAGAGCATTGACGGTGGGATCATCACCGTAGACGTCATCACCGAGGGCTGCATCAAAAATCGCTTGGCGCATAGCTGGTGACGGCAACGTCACGGTATCGCTCCGCAAATCAATCACGTTTGACATCTATTGGCTCCTTTGTGTGGGTAATGTCCCTATTATATACGCAATCCCACCGCCACTTGACAAATCCCCTCGCTCTGCGTATTATTTAGTTAACCGTTTAACCCCCCCACTACAGCAGACGAAACACATGGTCACGATACGTCAAGTAGCAGCCCATGCCGGCGTTTCTACCGCCACTGTTTCGTACGTATTAAACGGCCTCGGCTCGATTCCCGCCGAAACCCGGGCGCGGGTAATGGAATCAGTGGTAGCCCTCGATTACCAGCCGCGGCATGCGGCGCGGGCCTTGCGCGGACGCAGTCACACGCTGGGGATTTCGATGGCAAGTGGCTACGATCGCCTCGCCGATCCCGCCACCGCCGAGATTTTGGCAGGGATGGCCCACGCAGCCTCACGCCAAGGCCTCGCATTATTGCTGATGCCCATGAGTGACGACATCGCCAAAAGTTGTGTGGCCGTAGCCCGTAGTGGTCAAGTGGACGGAGTGATTGTCTGCGATCCCCAGCCCGAAGACCCACGGCTGACGGCATTACAACATGCCGAAGTAGCCTGTGTGAGTATCGGTCCACAAGGGGATACCTGGGTCACCAGCGATATCACGTTGGGCATGGGTCTGGCAGTGGCGCATCTGGTCGCGCTTGGTCATCGCCGGATTGCCTTGATTGCCCCCGATTTCGCCCTGGCCGCCAGTGATTGGTACGTCGACGGATTTTTGGCCGCCTTGGCCGATACCCAGCTCGAATTACTCGATGGTGGGATTGTCGCTAGCGGGCGCCGTGAAGCCGATGGTGAAGCGGCCATGGATGAGTTACTGGCCTTGCCAGATCCTCCCACTGCCGTGATTGCCGCCAGTGACGAGTTGGCCTATGGCGCAATGCGTGCCATCCGGGATGCCGGATTGGTTGTGGGGCGCGATGTCTCCCTGATGGGCTTCGACGATTTACCGCCAGCAGCCTATTTGCAACCACCACTCACCACCATCCGCCAACCACGTTTTGCGATTGGCGTCGCAGCTGTCCAACTGCTGGTAGCCCAGATTGGGCACACCAATCCAGCCGAGTCCACCCAGTCTTTACCACCCACATTGCTGGTACGGGGCAGTACCGGGTTGGTTCCCCCCACGGTTATTGCGCATTTGTCGCCTGACAAATGATTGATTTATTTATTTACCAATGGAGGTAATGAACATGGCAGGGATTAAGTTCGATCACGTATGGAAGCGCTTCGGCGACTTTTCGGCCCTCAAAGACCTCAACATCGAAATCAACGACCAAGAATTCCTGGTGTTGGTCGGTCCTTCGGGTTGTGGCAAAACCACCGCCTTGCGCTGCTTGGCCGGTCTCGAAGAAATCACCGAAGGTGGCATCTACATCGGCGACCGCAACGTCACCGACGTGCCCCCCAAGGACCGCGACATCGCCATGGTGTTCCAGAGCTATGCGCTCTACCCCCACATGTCGGTCTATGACAACATGGCCTTTGGTCTCAAATTGCGCAAAACCCCCAAAGACGAAATCGATCGCCGCGTCAAAGAGTCCGCCGAAATGTTGGCCATCGGGCATTTGCTCGACCGCAAACCCAAGGCCCTTTCGGGTGGTCAACGCCAACGTGTCGCCTTGGGTCGCGCCATTGTGCGTAACCCGGCCGTCTTCTTGATGGACGAGCCCTTGTCCAACCTCGACGCCAAATTGCGCGTGCAAACCCGCGCCGAAATTTCGAAGTTGCACCAACGCCTCAAGACCACCTTCATCTATGTGACCCACGACCAGACCGAAGCCATGACGATGGGTACCCGCATCGCCGTCATGAAGGATGGCGTGTTGCAACAACTCGACACCCCCCAGAACCTGTACGACAACCCCGCCAACATGTTCGTGGCCGGCTTCATTGGTTCACCATCAATGAACTTCTTCGAAGCCACCGTCGGTCGTGGCAATGGTGGCCTCGTCGTCGACATGGGTCCCTTCAACTTGCCCGTGCCTGCCAGCCATGCCGCCCAACTTGATGCCTATGTGGGCAAGCAAGTCTACTTCGGTATCCGCCCCGAAAACATCCATGACGCCCACTACGTCCCCCGTGGCGTCGAAGAAAACGCCGTCATGAAGGCCAACGTCACCGTACGCGAACCCCTCGGTAGCGAAGTCTATGCCTTCGTCGAAAACGGCGGCAAAGAAATGGTCAGCCGCCTCGACCCCCGTACCAGTGCCGCCATTGGCCAAGGCATTGACCTCGTGGTCGATATGTCCAAGCTCCACGTCTTTGATCGCGACAGCGAAAAAGCCATCATCTGATTTGTGGCGTAATATCACACAAAAGAGCCGAGACCGCTTCTGCGGTCTCGGCTCTTTTATTGCTTAATTAACGACTGGGGCAATCACCAGTGGAATCAAATCGTCATCGATGCGTACCGCCTCTACCAACAGCGGCGCCCCTTCGGCGAGACGCACCAAAATTGTTTTGTCACGCCACATTGGCCGGAAAGCCCGACTCTGGGCTGGATCGGTACGGTCATGTAAATACATCCCATCAGGATGAGTATTCAACAACCCAATCACCCGCACGATACGATTACGATCAAGGTTTGCCACCGTCTGTTCGCGCATCGTGGTGTCGATGTCACTGACATCAATCAATTGCCGTTGCCCCGTCTGCATCTGCACCGTACCAGCAATAATGATGGGCGCATAGCGCACCCCATTATCATCACGCCACGGGATTGCCGCATACTGACTATCCGTCAGCGTCACCGCCATGTGAGTAGGTGCAAACTGCGGGGCATTTTCTGGCGTGATAATCACATATTCACCCAGCAACAGGTCAGGTTTTTGATCGATAATCACGGCGGCTAATCGCACCACGGTGTTATTTTTTTGTAAAAAAACCGCCCCAAACGGCATGGCTGCAGGTGGCGTGCTACCGCACCCCACCAACAACCACACCACCACACATAGCAACCCGTAACGCACTTGATTAGGCCGGACGGACTACCGGTGTCGGCCGGAAACGTTGCAACACGGCCATCACCAACGGCGCACAGGTCAACACACTCGCAATAATGCATAACGTAGTGAAGCCAAGGCCGGCAATAATAAATCCACTGCTCAAGCTACTTGCGGCTGACGACAAGTTGACGGTTAATTCTACCGCCCCTTGGTAACGGCCCCGTTCGTTGGGCGCCAAATTGTCGGCCAGCAACGACGAACCGCCGATGTAGCACATGTTCCACCCGAAGCCCACCAAGAACAAGCCGATGGCCAATGGCAATACGTCGACCGACAACGGTGCAACCAGACATCCGGCAATCAAAATCAAGGCCCCGATGCTCACCACCGCCGGCCGCCCAAAGCGGTCAGCAATCGTACCCGTCACGAACGACAAACCATACATGCCCAAGGTATGCGCCATAATCACCAACGAAATATCAGCCAAGGTGTGATGGTTGTGACTCATATGGAGCGACGTCACCGTCATCACCAGCACCATGATGGCTTGCCCAATCAACATCGATAGTGCCGCCAACTGCACTCCGGGCAAGCGGGCAATCACCCCCAGCGCGCGTGCCTCGGCCACCGGCGCATCATCGTCGCGCTTGAGCGCCTCGGTAATAATCCGACCAACATCACGTGGATCGGGGCGCAAAAATATGGTAATCAACACACCGGCAATCAAAAAGAGCGCTGCGCCACCAATCATCGGGCCCGCCAGCACTTCAAAGCCAAACAAGGATTTGACCAGATTCCCCAACGGTGCCACCAACAACGGGCCACCCACCGCACCCACCGTGCCGGCAAATACCACGGTACTAATGGCCCGGGCCCGGTTTTCCGGCAAATTGGCATCGGCAGCGGCATAACGGCTCTGGTCGACGGCGCCACGGGCGGCCCCAATCAACAACAACCCCAGCAGGAAGATGGCAAATGATTGGGCGACAATCGCATAGCCACCAATACACATCCCCAAACTGCCCACAAAAAAGCCCAACGCCAAACCAGGTCGGCGTCCTACTCGTTGCATCAGCATGCCGGCAGGGTATGATGCCACAGCCGCACCTATAAGCAACAACGTACCTGGCACACCAGCGAGGACATCACCCCCACCTAATTTAGCGCCAATGATAGGGTTCACCGTAGCGTTCGAAATCAGTGCTGCCGACCCCAGACTTTGCGTGATAAACAAGATTTGCGCGATGCGTTGACCAATCTTGGGGTCGACAATCGGTGCGTTACTCATTGTAGTGGTAGCCCCTCTGTGCTAAAAATTATGGTACTGGAATAATCCAGAAAATCCCTTTGTTGTTGTGTTCGGCACTCCAACCCGTACCTGATACCCCGGAAATCTGCCACCAGACAAATCCATCTGCCAAAATCGGTCCCTCGAGCACCTGTACCGCTTCATTGTCGCGCATGTAAGCCGCTACTTTGGCACTCGTCGATGGCGATATCCGTACCCGCAATGGATTGCCATTGGTGTTTTGAATCACCGCGTGCGCGCCTTTTTTGAGGGCCAATGGCTCTGGCGTCGCCGGTAACGGCGTATTGGTGGCATACGCCAATTGTTGTGACGCTGGTAATGTGGGCAATATCACCATCGTTGGCCGGACCTTTGGTGCCACAAAAATACTCGTGGTGGTGAAATAATAAATCCCTATGGCAATCACTGCCACTGCCACCACAAATATCATATTTAACCCCACCCGCCGCACATCGACAACCGGCACGGTGCCGGTTTTGCGCATGTGCACACGGGTTTGATCGTATGCTCGCCGGTATGGTTCGTATTGATGATAATAGGTTGGATTGGGGACACCGCGATAGGCGTCGGCAACCCCCCGCTCATACATTTCTGCGGTATCCATATCACCTCTCACTGCATTCTGCGTATTATAACAAACCAACGGAGCGGCGTAGCGAAATAACAACGAAATAGTATTCGCCGTATTTGTTTAGCCAAATTCATGCCATAACCGGTGCAATTCCGGCACTGGTTGATGATCATATCGTTCCCGGTCAATCGCAACAGTGCGTTGCACCACTTGTGGCGCCGCCTGCCACATCCGTTGCACCACCTTGCCACCACCCGTCAAATTCCCCCGTGCATCAATCAGCGCTTGCCCGCGCCGCAACCATGCGACGGGCAGATCACTATCACCATACGGCATTGCAAACGGCATCGGCAACACCAGTCCCGGCGCACCTGCTTGATGCAGTTGCGCCAACAACGTTTCGTGATAGCGGCCATCATCATCATCACTCAGTGCAGGGATATCGATGATTTGTTGTTGCCACGCAATCTGTTGCCAATTCGAGGCCGTAGGGCTCATCAGCGTCGGTGCCAGCCACGGCATGACGGGGCGTTGCGTCAACCCCTGCACCACTTCATGCAAAAAAAGCGCTGGCGCACTCAGGCGCCGCGCCGTCCGTTGCCCCAGTGCCGGCATGGCACCATCAACCAGCAACACATCAAAGTATTCAGCCAATAACACCAACGAAATCCCATGTTGCCCCAGCAACACGGGGCCATCGACCATCCCCGCCAGCATCGCCCGCGGCGCGACTGCCCGGGCCTGGGTAATCAGTTTATGTAGCCACGTACGCGCAATGGCACTGGTGGTTGGTGCCAACTGGCTCCAGCCTTCGGCAAGCAGCCAATGGTTTATCGCACTATGGCTGGCAAAATAGCCCATCACTGTCTGGATCAGCACGTGATGCGCCTGTTGCCACGCTTCAGTGGTAAAAGGATTCGCACTATGCAGGCGCTGCCAACGCCCATCAATTATCACCGCAGCTCCCTGCGTTACAACCGGCTGCGTGGTGCGCCCTTGCAACCAGCCGACGACATCGGGATTGTTGTGCCATTCCGGCAACGCAAACGCACCCCATGCCGTCACCCCCAGTAGCGCCACCATGGCATTGAGTTTGGCGGCCTGCGCCGCATCAAGACAACGCTCGAGATTGGCCATACTGATGCGGTCAATCCGTTGGGGGCGCGGTTGTAATTGCCCCCATGGTGGCCGCAACACCACCTGGCGCACTCCCAATTCGGCCAGTTGACTGAATTGGTCGCGCACCACTGCCCAATCGATTGCTTGCCAGCCATGTTGTTTTTGACGCGCCGGCGTATACAGCACGGCCCCCATAAATGGCTGATTGGTCATGGCTTGGCTGCAGGGCCGGTCCCCCGCAAAAAGACATTCGGCCATGGCGCAAAATTACTGGCAAATTCTTCACCAGGCAAATCTTTTCCTTTTACCGTAATAATCCGGTACGCCACCACACTCATGCCGTCTTTGGCTTTATCTGATTGTTTGGTTTTGCCCGTCGCCAAGGTGGGGTCGTCGACATAGACCGGGTCTTTGGGTGCAGGGACGGTATTGGTGATTTTGGGGCCGACGACCCGCACGGCACGATCTGTCGCCGTACCACGCAAGGTGATATCGAGCATTTGTTTCTCGGTGTCGACCGTTGTGTCAATCATCACCCAATTCCCCGTATCATTCACAAAGCGCAAATCGAGCTCGCCCGTATAAATCGCTGCATCAAGCCCGGGCCCAGCCACATCGGGGTAGGCATAATCGTCGTACCATTTAATATAAAACGGATGGGCATGCCATTCTTTGAATGGCAGCCCCGCATAAAACGCCGCCCGAAACAACGACGTCGATACCTGACACACCCCGCCGCCCCATTCCAATTGGGTCCGCTTCCCAACGACCGCATAGCCTTTGACAAAGCCATTCGCTTCGTTTATTTCTCCCACTTCAGTATTAAACGAAAACGTCGCACCCGGCGCAATCAATACCCCATCGATATGTTTGGCTCCTGCCATGATATTCGTAATCCGGTATTTGGCAGAGCCTGCAAAGCTACTCCGCCCCGTGCTCAATACATCACCAAACCGCAGGGCCGCAATTTGGTTCGCACTCAATTGCGGTAATACTGCTATCGTCGGTAATTCTACCACCCGGTCTGTCCCAAAAAAGGCATCGCCGATTTTTTGCACCGCCGCTGCCCGGTCAAGACGCACCCCGTGCCGGCTCGGTTGTACGATGGTCGCACGCCCATCAACTACCGCTACCCGCGCTTCCACGCTCCCCGTATCGATATATTGCGCCAACCGATCGACCTCTGTCGCAATCGCATTGGCATCGGGAATCACTTGGACACCATTCGCCGTTTTGTTCATCGCAATCAAGCGAATCAAGTCATCACGCTGCCACAACCAGTGCTGCTCCCCAGCCCGAATCAATATCGGCGCACTCAAAAACTGTTTGGCATTATTCACACTCTGTGCCAACATTTTATCGTCGGTACTTGGCGCAAGCGCATTGGTGCGCACCGTCACCGTCAACGGTTGCGCCGTACGAATGGTATTCAAAATGTCAACCATCGTCTGGTCTACCAACAATTGTCGCCCCGTTTGCGCTGGCACCGCCTGCACTGTCCCCGTCTGCCCGTCAATCATAATGTCTGGGGCCTGTACCGGCTGGTCAATATCTTTGGTGATTTGCATCAAATAATTCTGTAATTTGGCCCCATTTACTACGATATGCGGGCCTACATCCAACAACCCTCGCCAGCGCAACCATGTGTTTTGCCACCACACCCCTAGCCCCCGCCCCGTGTTTATCCCCAATAACTCATTACTTGTCTGGCGAATATCAATCGAAATCCCTAAATCAGGCGCACTCGGATGCCATACCTGGTCGTGATACACCAACGTCACCGGCTCATTCAAAAACGCCTCGTAGCGCTGACTAATCCGCTCCGTCAACATATCCCGCGTCAAGCCACTCATCGCCACACCTTGCAACGTCACACCGGCGCTCACCGTTGGTTCACTATTGGGCAATACATACGGCACACAGACCGCAAGTACTACCAATACCACCGCAATAATCACCACTCCCCGAATATCACTACTACTCGCATGGTCGTATGTCCGGCTCAACCACCCCGTTACCCCACCCCCTACTACGCGCGTTTCACGCACTGGCGCTGCCTGCGGCATGGGAATTGACGGCGGCGTAAATCCATTACGCCGCCGCTGGATCGGTCCATATTTTTGGGCATATCGTGGTGGCATATGACTATATCCTACTTGTTTCTTACTACACATACTAGCATCCATTATTTTTATTGTCAACCCAAATGTAGTACTATTTTTTGTAGTGTGTAATTTATTTTTTTTAATAAAAAATCATTTTGGCCGTCGTGAATACGCCATGCGACAGCGGATGTGGACATCAACGCTGTCGCAGCGATTCCTCTATGGCCACGATTCTTGGTTATGCGATGGTCAGGAACCGCCCATCGCTGGCACGCGTAATCGTTTTGGTTGCCACCACTGCATCGCGATTAATCGGCCCATAAATATGCGGAAAGAGAGGGGCCAAGGTATCCCCCGGGCTGGGTGCTTCCCATTTGAGCGGGCTGGTCAAGCGCTCACTCTCAATTACCAACAACAAAAAATCCCCAGGGACTTGCTGATAAAAGCGATTGGCCACCGCAATCATCAATTCATCGCCCGCCGTACAATGCACAAATCCATCATTCGCGTATTCAGCCGGCAAATACGGTTGGTCACTGGGCCAGCTCAGCCAACGCGTCGTCGTCACGAGGTGATAAATTAAGCTCATAAAAGGTACTCCATAAAAAAACATGCGCTGACGTAACGTCAGCGCATGCTCACGACAACACAGAATTAGAATTCTGACATTACATTGGCAAAGGCATCACGGCTGGGGCGGAGGTGAGATTCATCGATATAAGCCAACGGCGTATCGCTCAAATTCATCATTTGGGGCAATGTCGCCCGTGCTTCGTTGATATACAGCAACCCGGTCACAAATTCATTGGCGATCCGGGATTCTTCCATCAACTTCATCGCCTGCCAGCGATCAGTGGGGTCGTATTCACGAGCCAATTTGCGCAACTTAATCATCGGGCCATCGTGCAAGCGCACCATCTGCTCCGTGCCTGGCTCGTAGTCAACTTGGACTTCGTTGTAGCTGGGAATGAACGTAATGTCTTGGATGCGCTCTTCGTGCTCTTTGCCATAGGTGTAGCTTTTGGTCGAAGCATCTTGGTTGTTAAAGGTCACACAGGGACTGATGATATCAATCACTGCCGTCCCTTCGTAACACAAGGCCGCCTTGAGCAATTCACGTACCTGCTTGGCGTCACCCGCAAACGAACGGGCCACAAAGCCACAATCCGCTGCCAAGGCTTCGGCACAAATGTCGATAGGAGGCAATTCGTTGATCCCGGCGTACTTGAGGTTCTGGCCGACATCGGCGGTGGCCGAATGTTGGCCTTTGGTCAAGCCATAGACGCCGTTGTTTTCGACGATATAGACCATCGATACATTGCGGCGCATCATGTGCTTAAATTGCCCAAAACCAATGCTGCCCGTATCGCCATCACCGCTAATCCCGATAGGCAACAAGGTGCGATTGGCAAGTGCCACGCCGGTGGTGACCGACGGCATACGACCATGCAAGGTGTTGAAGCCAAATGAACGGCCAAGGAAATAGGCTGGGGTCTTGCTCGAACACCCGATGCCACTCATTTTGACCACTTGGCGGGGGTCGAGCGACAAATCATAACAGGCCGCGATGATTTGGCTGGTTACCGAATTATGGCCACAGCCGGCGCACAATGTCGTCGTGCCACCTTGGTAGTCTTGGCTGGTGAGTCCGATCCGATTGGTCGGACGATTCGTCACTGTTGTCATTGTGGGTACCTCGTTTATTTGTTTGCGCCGCCACGGTGCTGAAGGATACGATTGGTCACAAATTCGGCGGTCAATGGCAAGCCGTCACACAAATTGACGGCGCGCAATTTACCCGCCAGGGCCGGCACATGACTACACAGCAATTGGAGCATCTGGCTGTCTTGATTCAATTCCACCACATAGACTTCATCGTGCTGGGCCACAAACTGGCTGACATCGTCGTTGAATGGCAATGCCCGTACCCGTAAGTAGCTACTTTCGACACCCTGAGCGCGCAGATAATCGCGTGCTTCGCGCACCGCATCATGGGTCGACCCGTAGGCGATAATCCCCACCGAAGCGCCCGGCTTGATGTCTGCAATCGGCGCTGGCACCAGCGTACGGGCCGTGTCGTGTTTGCGCGACAAGCGATCCATGTTGCGCTTCCAGTCGTCGTTGCGCTCGCTATACAACGCCGCTTCGTTATGTCCCGTACCACGACCGAGCCACGCAGCCCGGGGATGTTGATTGCCGGGGATGGTGCGATACGCCACGCCATCACCATCGACATCACGGTAGCGGCCCCATTGGTTGTTGTGTTCCGCCAAAAACGCTTCGAAGGACTCGGTGTGCAATACTTTGCCACGGTTGAGTGGTTGGCTGGGGTAATCAAATGGTTTGGTCATCCAATTGTTCATCCCCAAATCGAGGTCACTCAATACCAGCACCGGCGTTTGCAGTTGCTCAGCCAAATCAAAGGCCACCCCGGCGAAGTCAAAGCATTCTTGCATCGAGCCAGGCAACAAACAGACGTGGCGGCTATCGCCATGCCCGAGGTAGTATGCCGACAAAATATCGCCTTGCGAGACGCGCGTAGGCAATCCAGTCGACGGTCCCATCCGCATAATATCCCAAATCACAATCGGCACTTCGGCGAAATACGCCAGGCCACCGAATTCGTTCATCAACGAAATTCCTGGCCCTGACGTGGCCGTCATCGCCCGCGTACCAGCCCACCCGGCACCCACAATAATACCCGCAGCGGCGAGCTCGTCTTCGGCTTGGATGATGGCGTAGTTGACTTTGCCGTCCTCGGCAGGGCGCAATTTGGGCGCATAGTCGGTAATGGCATCGACTAAGCTGGTCGACGGGGTAATCGGGTACCAGGCTACCACCGACACGCCACCCACCACCGCGCCAATCCCGGCTGCGGTGTTCCCGTCGATGAGGATTTGGCCGCCGGTTTCGTTCATGGCAGCCACGCGGAAGGGGTCTTGTTTGGGCAAATTGGCGCGTACATAGTTCATCGCCAAATCAACCATGGCTAAATTCATGTCAACCGCTTTGCGCTTGCCATTGAAGTGGTGCATCAAAGCTGCTTCGATTTGACCACGATCAATCCCCAACAACTCAGTCAAAACACCCACATACGCCATGTTGGTGATGTAATCACGCAGGCTCTGGGGGGGATTGAGTTCTTTGATGAATTCTTTGACCGGTACTGCGTATGACACTACATCGCTACGCGGGGTGGTGAATTTGAGGTCAGCAGGGTGAATACAGACACCGCCACTAGGGAGTTTGGCCAAATCCTCGTCAGAGGTACGCGGATTGAAGGCAATCAAAATTTCAGAATGTTCGCGCCGTGCCGTATAGCCATGCTTACTGACACGGATGGCATACCACGTTGGTAAGCCTTGGATATTCGAAGGGAACAGGTTTTTGCCACTCACTGGAATGCCCATTTTGAAAATGGCGCGGATGAGGGCGTTGTTGGCTGTCTGACTCCCCGAACCGTTTTCGGTGGCCGCTACGATCGTAAAGTCATTGACGATTGGCGTATGCGGATCGTACGTTGATGATTGGACAGCGGTGTCAATTATTGTCATGCCAGGCTCCCATGATGTGCCATTATGCGCCGGTCATTATAGCACAGGAATGATACATTGCATGCAACCCTGTCTCTTACTGGTGGAGCGACACTTTATGCCGTGCCGCTCCACCACTGCCCCCTACGCCATCCATCCCTGCGGATTAGCCGACCATGATTCCACCAAGGCGCGATCGTCACTTTTGAGGAAGCCCTCGGCCACCGCAACCTCGAGCAACGGGGTCAACCACGTCAACGGGGTCAATGGCGCCTTGGCCGCCACAAATCGGTCAAATGTGGCTTGCCAACCATACGTAAAGATACAGGCACAAGTGACAGCACTGGCCCCTTCGGTGTATAATGCCTCAATAGCAGTCACGGCACTTTCGCCCGTTGACACGGTATCTTCAAGCAACAATACCCGTTTGCCATTGATGTCGGCGCCTTCGACTTGGCGTCCACGTCCGTGTGTTTTGGCGCCGCTCCGCACATACGCCATCGGGCGAGCGGCCCGCTCGGCCACCCATGCCGCCCACGGGATGCCCGCAGTGGCGGTACCCGCTACCACGTCAACGTCCGTCACCAACGCCGCAAAGGCGTCGCTGATGATTTGGCGGGTGGCGACATTCCCAATCAACAAACGATTGTCACAGTAAATCGGCGACTTAATCCCCGATGCAAATGTAAATGGCTGATGGGGGCGCAACAATACCGCATGCGCTTGTAACAACGCCAATGCCACTTGGGATTGATTCGACATGAGAGGCTCCTTCATTATGTACGTCGGATTAGACTTCGGTACCACAAACTCTAGTGTATCAATTTATGACGGCTCCACCGTCACCTTGTTACCACTCGACCCATTTAGCGCCAACCCCCGCGTCATGCGCACTACCCTGTTTATTGCCCGCGGTGGCACCGACCGCAAACCCGAGCCCGGTGAGCGTTTTATTGGCCGGGAAGCCATCAACCGCTTTACCCAAGCCAATGTCGGGCGCACGATTGAATACGCCTGGCAAGATTTCGGCAAAACCGAGTTGCTTGATGGTAACGGCGCCATCATCTTCCAGAGTATTGGCGCCCTCATCGACCAAAACATCCCCGGACGCTTGTTTCAATCACTCAAATCCCACCTGCGCGATAGTGACTTTGTCGATACCAACGTCTTTGGTACCCCTTACCGCATCGAAGAGCTCATCGCCATCGTGCTGCGCATGATTGTCGACCGCATCGAAGTCATCCTCGGCGACAAAGTCACCCGCATGGTTATCGGCCGCCCCGTGCACTATTCGCACAACCCCGATCACGACCAAATCGCCATCGACCGTATGCGTGAAGCGTGTCAATTGGCCGCCTTGCCTGCATTCGCCTTTTTGCCCGAACCCAACGCCGCCGCCGTGGCCTATGCCCGCACCGCCCCCGCCGATCAACGGGCCTTGGTCTTTGACTTCGGTGGTGGTACCCTCGACGTCACGATTATCGCAACAGACGGCAAAGGGGGCAGTCGCGTCCTCAGCAACGACGGTGTGCCCGTCGGTGGTGACGTGATGGATCAACGCATCATGATGGGCAAACTCTTGGCTCACTTTGGTGTCGACTCCAAAATCGGTCGCCAACGCATGCCCTTCCCCGCCGCCATCTCCGATCGTCTCAGCGAATGGCAAAGTATCTTTGAATTATCGCATCCTAAATACATGCCCATCATCGAAGATTTGCTTCATACCAGCACCCAACCCGAATTGGTCGCCCAGCTCAAAGTATTGGTCAACCAAAACTACGGCTTGCCCCTGTTTGAAGCGGTCGAACAAGCCAAAGTGCGCCTCAGTAACGACGAACGCACCAACGTGTCGATGCATGTGCCAGGCATCGACATCGAGCAACTCATCGAACGCTGGGATTTCGAGCGCCTCATCGGCCCCGACATCCGCGCCGTGGCTGCCTGTGTCGACCGCGCCGTGGCCGCCGCCAACCTCAGTCCCAACGACATCAACGTGGTGCTCCGCACCGGCGGTTCGTCGCGCATTCCCGCCTTTGTGCGCATGCTGACCCAACGCTTTGGCAGTGCCGCCATGGTCGAAATGGACCCCTTCACCGGTGTGGCCCAAGGCCTCGGCATCGCCGCCGCTGATAATGCATTTTTTGACCAATTGCAAAAATAACCCAGACACACAAAAACGTCGGAGCTTTCGTGATGAAAGCTCCGACGTTACCGTGACCAGTGGGGAATTAACCCAAGGTCTTTTGGTGGCAGGTGCGGTGGTGGTAGGTCTTGTTGCGACGGCGATCGTCCATCAACACAATCATTTCACGGTCGTTCATGATGCGTTGGTTGCAGTTGACGCAGGTGTGCACCGTAGCGCGACCGCTCTTGTCACGGGCCGTAACGTCCGTCTTTGACTTACCCTTGGTTTCTTTGGCCATGATAATGCTCCATGTATCTCATATGAATACGAAAACATGGGTTGATTATACCACATTACACCGTAACAGCGAAAGATGTTTTGCCAGTAGTTTTCATTATTGCAAAAATACCGTATAATGCCCACATAGCGATGACGAAGACACGTCGGCAGTTCCCCGTTTGACCAGCGAATGCGCAAGTGGTGAGAGGCGCAGCAACGGCACTGACCGATATCCCTTCTGAGCAGGAGGCCCAAGCAGCCCACGCTGTGTGTAAGCCGACCGGGTGCCCTCCGTCACAGGGGCAGAGCGTGTTCGCGCTCACAAAGCGGCCACATGTTGCATGTGGCAATCAGGGTGGTACCGCGGGGTCTCTGCACCTCGTCCCTGCCAGGGGCGGGTTTTTTTGTGTTGATTTTTTGACACACCAAAAGGGGATTTGTATGACATTTCGTGCAGTCGACACGCGTGCGTCATTTGTCGCACTCGAAGATCGCATCGGCGAGTATTGGCGCACCCACGACATCAAGCGCCATGCCCTCGCTCACGGCGACCACAGCAAACCATTTATTTTTTATGAAGGGCCACCCACCGCCAACGGCAAACCGGGTGTGCACCACGTCGAAGCCCGCGTCTCCAAAGATATCATCATCCGCTACCATCGCATGTGTGGCCAATACGTCATCGGCGCCCGTGGTGGCTGGGATACCCACGGCCTACCCGTCGAAATCGAAGTCGAAAAAAAGCTGGGCTTTGCCGGCAAACCCGACATCGAACGCTACGGCATCGCCAACTTCAATGCCGAATGCAAAAGTAGCGTGTTGACCTATATCGGCGAATGGGAAAAAATGACCGATCGCATCGCCTATTGGATCGACATGGAAAAGCCCTACAGTACCTTCGATAATTCCTACATCGAATCACTGTGGTGGATCCTGCGTCAATTCTGGGATCGCGATTTGCTCTTCCGCGACTACAAAGTCACCATGCACTGCCCGCGCTGTGGCACCACCCTCAGCGACGCCGAAGTCAACCAAGGCTTCGAAGACGACGTCGACGACCCCTCGGTGTGGTTACGCTTCCGCCTCGCCCCCTCGGGCCACCCCCTCGACCACGCCCTGGCCGGTGCCGCATTCCTGGCATGGACCACTACGCCTTGGACATTGCCCGCCAACGTGGCCCTGGCCGTCAACCCCGAAGCCGACTATGTGTTGGCCCAAACCGGCAGCGAAGATCACCCCGAAAAAGTCATTCTCGCCGCCAGCCTGGCCGAAAAAGTCCTCGGCGAACAGCACACCATCCTCGCCACCTACAAAGGCAGCGACCTCGTCGGTGCCCGCTACACCCGTTTGTTTGACGGCGTGCCTGGCCCTGGCGACCAACCCGACCTCACGCAAGCCTACCGTGTCATCGGCGACGACTTCGTCTCGCTCGACGATGGTACCGGTATCGTGCATATCGCCCCTGCCTATGGTGACCTCGATGTAGGCCGCAAACACGGCTTACCGACCCTCTTTTCGGTTGATTTGAGTGGCAACACCATGCCCCAATTCGCCGAATTGGGCTTCGCCAACATGTTTTTTAAGGCGGCTGACCCCGTCATCACCAAGCTCCTCAAAGAGCGGGGCGATTTGTTCAAAAGTGGTCGCGTCAAGCACGCCTACCCCTTTTGTTGGCGCTGCAAAACGGCTTTGCTCTACTACGCCAAGCCCAGCTGGTATATCCGCACCACAGCCCTCAAAGATCGCTTGGTTGCCACCAACCAAGAAGTCCAATGGGTGCCAGAGCACATCAAAAACGGCCGCTTTGGCAACTGGTTGTCCAACAACATCGACTGGGCCATTAGCCGCGAACGCTATTGGGGCACACCGTTGCCCATCTGGATTTCGGCTGACGGTCAACACAGCGAATGTATCGGCTCGGTCGCCGAGCTCTCGGCCAAGGTGGGGCGTTCGCTGAGCGACCTCGACTTGCACCGCCCCTATGTCGACGAAATCACCTGGGAAGACCCCGTGCACGGCACCATGCGCCGCATCCCCGATGTGGCCGACTGCTGGTTTGACTCGGGCGCCATGCCGGTAGCACAGTGGCACTACCCCTTCGAAAACAAAGAACTCTTCGAACAGTACGCCGGCCAAGCCGACTACATCTCGGAAGCCATCGACCAAACCCGCGGCTGGTTTTATACCCTGCACGCCGTGTCGACGCTCTTGTTTGACCGTCCCGCCTTCAAAAACGTGATTTGTTTGGGGCATATCCTCGACGGCAAAGGCGAAAAAATGTCCAAGTCCAAGGGCAATATCGTCAATCCGTGGGATATCATCAACGAATTCGGCACCGACGCCGTGCGTTGGTACATGTTTGCCTCGGCACCGCCCTACAACCCGCGCCGCTTTTCGCGCGAGCTCATCGGCGACATGTTGCGCCAATTCACCTTGACCCTCTGGAACACCTATTCGTTTTTTGTGACCTATGCCAACCTCGATGGCTGGACTCCTGCCGGACTGCTCAACGCCGACGGCAGTCTGACCCTCGATATCGCCACCCTCACCAATCCCCTCGACCGCTGGGCTTTGGCACGCCTCGACAATTTGGTGCGTACCGTTACCACCGAACTCGACGGCTACGACATCCATGCCCCCGCCAAAGCCATCGAGCGCTTCGTCGAAGAAATGTCGAACTGGTATGTCCGTCGTAGTCGCCGACGCTTCTGGAAGACCGCCAACGACGCCGATACCCAAGCCGCCTATGCCACCTTGTATACCTGCTTGGTGACCCTCAGCAAGCTGTTGGCGCCCTTCATGCCCTTTATGGCCGAAGAAATCTACGCCAATTTGGTGCTCAGCAAAGCCCCCAACGCCAGTACTTCGGTGCACATGGCCAGCTGGCCGGTGAGTGTGCCGGCCTGGAGTGACGACGCCCTCGTGCAAAGCATCGACGTGGTACAAACCATTGTCGGCTTGGGTCGGGCTGCCCGCCGCAGTGCCGCCACCAAAATCCGGCAACCCCTGCCCCTCATGCTGGTACGCGTCCCCTCCAATGTGGCCGCCAGCCTGCCCGCCTTTGAAGGCGACCTGCGCGAAGAGCTCAACGTCAAAGCAATCCGTTGGCTCGAAACCGGCGCTACCTTCATCGACTACCGCTTCAAACCCAACTTGCGCGTGGTCGGCAAAAAATACGGCAAATTGGTGCCCGCCTTGACCGAAGCACTCAAAGCGCTCGACAACGATAGTGCCCGGGCGCACGCCATCGCCGTCGAAAACGGCCAGTCGTTTGATCTGGTGGTCGACGGCCAAACCCTGACCGTCGCACCCGACGAAGTCTTGGTCGAAACGTCGTCACCCGATGGCTACGCCGTCGCCGAAGAAAACGGCGTCTTGGCTGCCCTCGATACCACCCTCACCCCCGATTTGGTGGCCGAAGGTATCGCCCGTGAAGTGGTGCGCTATATCCAAGATGCCCGCAAAAACGCCGGCTTCGCGATTTCGGACCGCATAAACGTCGTCATCGACGGCGTCGACAACGATCCGTTGCTCACCGCCACCATCACCACTTGGCACGACTACATGTGCGCCGAAACCCTCGCCGAACAATTGGTACTCGGCAAAGGCCTGCCCGGCGCCCACCTCGAGACCCTCGAACTCGACGACAAAACCCTCACCATTGCCGTCAGCAAAGCCGAATAATCACACTGTCATCCCGCGTCTGCACAGTGCAGACGCGGGATTTTGGAGGATTGCATGAATATTGCCCTGTGGGTTGCACAAGCCATATTAGCGTTTATTTTTGGGATGGCAGGGTTCACCAAAACCTTCCAGCCCGACAAGGCCCGCGCCGCCTTCGATTGGGCCAAAGAAGCCCCTGTCAGTTTCATTCTTTTTATTGGTATCACCGAAATCCTCGGCGTCATCGGCATTATCGTACCCTACGCCACGGGCATTCTGCCGTTCCTGACGGCCTGGGCAGCGATTGGCTTCGCCATCATCATGGTGCTGGCCATGGTTGTCCATGCCCGCGAGCGTGACACCCGCGGCATCATCATGAATGTGGTCTTTTTCGCCTTGTCACTTGCAGTAGCTTACGGGCGCTGGTAATTCCCTACACCCAACCGGCAATCATGCATGGTTGGGTGTCTCTTTTTGACAAAACTAATATTATTAGTTTATAGTCTATGTATATTAGTTTTAATCAAAAAAGGGAGTGATGACGATGAAAGTCCAGCAATATGGGGAGTATTTGTGGCAGGTACGGAGCCCATGGTTCCCCGTCAATGCCTATCTGGTGCGTGAATCAGACGGTTTTACCGTCATCGACAGTCTGCTCAGCGCCAGCGATGGTGACGCCATACAAGCGCTGGCACACAAATTGGGCGGTGAGATTACGCGGATTGTGTTGACCCACGGGCACATGGATCACATCGGTGGCTTCGACCGCTTGCATGCCATCGCTCCCCACGCCGAGGTCATTGTGGGGGCACGTGAGGCGCGTTTTCTGGCGGGCGATCTGCAATTAGATGCCAGTGAGCAATCCTCGCCGTTGCGCGGCGGCTACACCAAGGTACAAACACAGCCCACGCGCCTGGTGGCGGCCAACGACATGATTGGCTCGTTGCGGGTCCTCGCAACACCAGGGCATACCCCCGGGCATCTGAGTTTTTTTGACACCCGTGACGCAACCATCATTACCGGCGATGCCTTGCATACCGTCGGGCGGGTCACAAT
This sequence comes from uncultured Chloroflexota bacterium, assembly GCA_937876225.1. Taxonomy (GTDB): domain Bacteria; phylum Chloroflexota; class Chloroflexia; order Chloroflexales; family Roseiflexaceae; genus UBA965. Next base: position 58,506 of record CALFIC010000151.1, read on the forward strand.
TACCAGTGAGCTTTATTGGAAGTTCCCCTTCCCAGCCACGGCCACCTGGAGCAAACCCCACGCCAACGCGAGTGTGGCCCAGATCGCCGCACTTAAGCCGAGCCGGCTGGCACCTGGGCATGGATCAGTGGTTGCCGACCCGGCCGGCCAATTAGCAGCGGCGTTGGCGCGTGTGCAAGGGCAATAACCATGGCCCGCGGCATTACCCGCCCCCAGGTGATTGATTGTGCGGCGACACTGGTCAACACCCAAGGCTTCGCAGCCTTGAGTTTGGCACAGATTGCCAGCCAAACCGGCATCAAAGTGCCGTCACTTTACAATTATGTGACTGGCATCGACGATGTGCGTCTGGCCTTGGCCACCCGTGGCGCCCAAGAAATCCTCGCCGTGGTGGTGCATGCCGCCGTAGGCCGCGCCGGTGGCGATGCGATTATGGCGGTAGCACTGGCCTACCGCGCCTATATTGTGCACAACCCAGGGGTGTATACAGCGACGATTCAAACCAATAATCCCGACCCGGTGTTTCAGCATGCCAATGGGGAATTACTCCGAGTGCTCACCCAAATCCTCGCACCCTACCACTTGTCAGCGCAGGATTTGATTCATGCGCTACGTGGATTGCGCAGCTTGGTACATGGCTTTGCGACGATCGAAATCAGCGATGGCTTTGGCATGCCCGTCGACCTCGATGTGAGTTTTGTCCAGATGGTGCAGACGTTTATTGGGGGACTTACGCGTGTGGCGTGAGGGTTTGACACACAAAAACATGCCCTAGTATTGCGTTGCAATACTAGGGCATGTCGGTTTGGTACGGGAGGAGAGAATCGAACTCTCGACATGAGCTTGGAAGGCTCCTACGTTACCACTACGCCACTCCCGCGTGTGTGATTGATACATTGTACGCAACTCAGTAGCCTACGTCAAACCCAAATCCAAAATTGCAGAATCATGACGAATCAAGTATACTATTAAACAGGAACGGCGGGGCTGTCTGTTATGCGTTAACTGAGAGTATCACTCTCAGTTTTGTTGTTGTATTTTGCTGTTCCACAGTGGATTGCAGAGGGGCACCATCTTATGAGCGATCGCATTTATTATTTGACACCAGAAGGCAAAGCCAAACTCGAGGCCGAGTTGCGTGAACGCGAAACCGTGCTCCGGCGCGAAATCGCCGAACGGATTAACCAAGCCAAAGAGCTCGGCGATATTTCTGAAAGTGGCGAATACGAAGACGCCAAAAAAGAATCTGGCTTCAATGAAGGCCGTGTCAAAGAAATCCGTGACATTTTGGCCCGCCATCAAATCATCGAAGACGAACCAGGCAACGTCAAAGAAATCCGGATCGGTTCGACCGTCACGATTCGCTACGAAGGCGAAGACGAAGACGAAGAATACCGCATTGTCGGTAGTGCCGAATCAAATCCCGCCGAAGGGATGATTTCAAACGAATCACCCCTCGGGAGCGCCTTAATTGGCCGCAAAGTAAAAGACAAAGTGGTCATTCACGCACCGAGTGGCCCGATGAAGTGTGTGATTAAAGCCATTAAATAATCATCAGATAAGGTGCACCATGGAACTCAACGAATTACAACAGCAACGTGCCGATAAACTCGCCCGCCTGCGTGCCGCCGGTATCGAAGGGTACCCGGCGCGCTCGCAACGCACCCATGCCATCCCTGCGCTCCTCGCAGATTTCGATGCCATGATGACGCAGGGCGCGCAGGTGACGGTCGTCGGGCGCATCGTCGGCGCGCGCCGGATTATGGGCAAATTAGCCTTTGCCCACATCGAAGACGAACATGGTCGCATCCAGCTCTGGTTGAGCCGCGCCGAAGTGGGCGACGAATGGTTCGAGCGCTTCGCCAACGACATCGACACCTTTGACATCATCCAAGCCAGCGGCTCATTACGCCGCACCAATGCCGGTGAAGCCTCGGTGTTTGTCAACCACATCGCCTTGCTCAGCAAAGCCATCAACCCCCCACCCGATAAATGGCACGGCCTGACCGACACCGAAGCCCGCTTGCGCGAGCGCTACCTCGACATGATTGTCAACCACGACGTGCGCGCCAACTTCCGCGTTCGGGCCCAGGTCATGCGCATGATGCGCAAAGTCCTCGACGAACGGGGCTTCCTCGAAGTCGAAACGCCCGTGCTCCAGCCCATCTACGGTGGTGCCACCGCACGGCCTTTTACCACCTTTCACAATCAACTCAAACAAGACCTCTACCTGCGGATTGCCGTCGAGCTCTACCTCAAACGCATGATTGTAGGGGGCTTTGAACGGGTCTACGAAATCAGCAAAGTCTTCCGCAACGAAGGGGTCGACCGTACCCACAACCCCGAATTCACCATGATGGAATGCTACCAAGCCTTTGGTGACTACAACGACATGATGGACTTGGTCGAAGACGTCTGTCGCCAAACTGCCATCCACCTCACCGGTAGCACCGTCATCCAATACCAAGAATACAGCATTGACTTCGGTCCCAAGTGGCAACGTATCTCCATCCCCGGGTCCATCCTCGAGCGTACCGGTATCGATGTGCTAGCGCTCAAAACCCACGAAGAACTCATCCGGGCCATCCGTGAGCGCAAGTTGCCCGTCGAAACCAAACCTAGTTGGGCCAAGCAAGTCGATGAATTGTTTAGCGAAATCATCCAACCCAGCTTGATCCAGCCCACCTTTATCGTCGACCACCCCGTCGAGCTGTCACCCCTCGCCAAACGCCACGCCCATGACCCCGCCATCACCGAACGCTTTGAAGCGATTGTGGCGGGGATGGAAATCGGCAACGGCTATAGCGAGCTCAATGACCCCTTTGACCAAGAACAACGCTTCCTTGGTCAACTCCAAGACCAAGCCAAAGGCGACGACGAAGCCCATCAGCTCGACAGCGACTACATCAACGCCCTGATGTATGGCATGCCCCCCACCGGCGGCCTGGGCATGGGGATCGACCGCATGGCGATGGTCTTTGCCAATCAGTCGACCATCCGCGACGTCGTCGTATTCCCGCACCTGCGCCCCCGCGAAGGCTAGTTGGATTCCCATCATGCCCACACAATTCACCATTGAAGTCGAAAACCTGCCCCCCGTCGTCCAAGGTTGGCTCAAAGCCGCCAACCTTGGCGATCTCGACACCGTCGAATTGGTCTTTACCGATCGTGAAGTGCTCCTGCGCAAACCACGCTCACAACCGTTGCGCCAATGGGCCGACCACGTCATCGACAAGTACGACAAAGCCTTCCGACGCCTGGCAGGACTCGAATAATCCCATGCGCCTCAGCAAAACCCAAATCCTCGACTTCCATACCATCATCATCGAACGCTACGGCGGCCGCTTGGGCATCGCCTCGAGCGACGTCCTCGATGAGGTCCTCGCCACACCAGACAAAATCTTGTTTGGCTTCCCCTGCTACCTCACCCCCACCGCCAAAATCGCTGCCTTCATCTACAACCTCGTGCGCCAACAACCCTTTGTCAGCCACAACGAAACCACCGCACTGCTCGTGTTACTCTATTGGTGCGACAACAATGGGCTACAACTCGCGATTCCGCATGCCGAAATCGTCCAAGCTATCATGCCCCTCTATCACGCACCCGACGAAAGTACCTTTCACGAATGGTTACAAGCCAACCTCACCCCCAATGACAACATTCCCTTCTGACCTTTCCCTCGCCCAGCTCCAGCCTCGGCTCACTACCCACGTGATTGGCCGTGAATTGGTGCGCCTCCACCACACCACCTCCACCAACGACATCGTCCGGGCTGCCGCCGCCAGCGGTCGCCCCGAGGGCTTGGTAGTACTGGCCGAGCACCAAACCCACGGCCGGGGCCAACATGGCCGGCAATGGAGCGATGTCCCTCACCAAAGCCTACTCTGCTCGCTCCTGCTCCGCCCCCGACATATCCCCGCCACCCACACCGCCAGCATCATCAATGCCTTTGTGGCGGTGCTCGCGCAAACCATTGCCCACGTCACCACCGCTCCTGTGCACATCAAATGGCCTAACGACATCGTCGTCATGGATGGCACCCAGCGCCGCAAATTGGCCGGCGTGCTGTGCGAAGCACGTATCGTGGCGCACCACATCGATTCCATCTGCATCGGCTGGGGCGTCAACGTCAATGCCCACCCCCAACACCACAGCGATGCCGTCGATTTGGCCCGCTCTAGTAGCGCCATCAACGCATGGACCACCCAACCCGTCAGCCGCGCCGACATCCTCGTAGCCCAACTCAATGCCTTTGATCACGTCTACCAGCAACTCCAACACGACCCCAGCGCCTACCAAGCGCACTGGCGGCAGTTGGTGCCCATCGTCGGCACTACCGTCACCATTACCCGTCACGACACCCAGCTCAGTGGCACCGTCACGCAGCTCAACGACGACGGCAGTATCATCGTCGCCACAGCCAATGGCAGTGCAGTGGTACATTCGGGCATCATTCAATTTGATTCATTATTGTAAAAAACAGTGCGGCGATCACGTGAATTAGCACTTTTATAGGTTGGTTCGATTTCGCACATTTCATGGCAGGTGACAATCAGTGTACCAAGCCAAGATTTCGCTGTTTTATGCCCTGCAAATACCCAATACGACGGATGAGTATAGTCATATATTTCCATGAAATCAAGACGATTATTCGTACGTTCAGCATAATATTCCCTAATCGAAAGTTGAATAATGGTGTAATTCCATGCTATACTCGCCTACAAGATGATATGAGTGAATATTCATCGCATTGTAATGCCTCACGGCTCGTATGATTCACCATATTGGGATAGACTAGATTAGTTAAATATTTTGTGTGTATGCCAAGTTTTTGTTTGGTACCATACATCCATTACATTTGGGAGCGCTGACTGCATGGTCGATAATCCACGCCAAATACCACAAAACAACGCCGAACAACGTGAGCTCGTAGCCCGCGCCCAACGCCGTCGCCAAGATTTTGTGCGCGTTGATGGGATGACAAGTATCACCGACCGTATTCCCACACTCAATTCACTCATCACCCACCCAGAAGCATTACTCGAACGCATTCCTGCACGCGTGATTATGCATATCTTGGTGATTGCGATTATTCCCCTTGCATTACTTGTAAGCCGCAGTAATATTGTCCAAGTAACCACAAATCCCGTCATCGCCACTACCAGCACCACGAACGACTTCACCGTCGAAGTTGCTCCATTGACAACTGCACCCGGTGCCGAACAAGGTGACAATCCCATTTCCGAAAGCGAGGATCTCCCCGTCCCCTTGTCGGTCGTATCACGCAACCAAGTCATGTCACCCGTCGTAGTGCCCGTCACCGTGATGGTTGACCGTGCCTTTATGCGCAATGGTCCAGGCACAAACTACGACCCCATTACGCGTGCAGATGCAGGCACTGCGCTCCAAGTTATCGGTAAATACGGTGACTGGTATCAAGTCCGTGAGCGTGTCGATACCCAAGTCTATTGGATGGCCGGTGAATTGCTGTCATTACCCGATAACGCAGCCACTACCATCTTTGATATTTTTGATAGTGAAGTCCCCCCGCCACCCCCACCCCGCCTGGCCAGCGTCCGTGAAGCTGGGTTGACCGTGCGTGACGGCCCCGGCAAAAACTACGTTGCCGTCACCACCCTCAACCTCAATGCCAACGTCGAATTAATCGAGCGCTACCAAGATTGGTACCACATCGCCGTCGACAACAACACCGATGGCTGGGTGCGCGCCGACTTCCTCGATGCCTCACCCGATGTAGTCAAGCGCGTTATTAATGCCGAAACCATCCCCGACCCCTCACCCGATTTGGTAGGAATCATTACGGGTGATCAAGTCAATTTGCGCCGCGGTCCAGATTCACGCCACGCCAAAGTCGACATGGTCAACAAAGGACAACGCCTCGATTTGATCGGCAAATACAAAGACTGGATTCAGGTTAGCTTTAACCAAAAGAAAGCCTGGATTTTTAAAGACCTGATGAATGTCTCATCACACGTCCTACGCCGTGTCCCCAATACCACCGACTTCCCCGCCTTACCCGTTGCGCCAGTACGCTCCAAATACACCAATGTATCAACCAGCAGTGACGTCGCCAATATTGCCTTGCAATTTGTGGGCTATCGCTATGTCTGGGGCGGCACTACCCCCAAAAGCGGCTTCGATTGTAGTGGCTTAATGCTCTATGCCTTTAAGCAGGTCGGAGTGAATATCCCCCGCTTGGCGGCATCACAATTCAATGCCAGCAATGGTGTGCAGATTAACGGCCTCGAAAATCTCGCCCCTGGCGACATGATGTTTTTTGTGAGTACCAATGGTCGTCGTGGTATTTCGCACGTGTCAATGTATATCGGCGGTGGCAAAATGGTTCATGCCATGACACCACGCTACGGCGTCCAAGTCTCCAATATCTATGATAAGTATTGGTTAGACCATTATTACGGCGCGGTGCGGATCCGCCGCTAACCAGTCAGTTTCAGTCACGACAACCGAGTGGGGCCTCTGCCCACTCGGTTTTTGATGCAGAGTCGCACATTTCTGTGTACACTATAGGCAATCAGTATCACGAGTAAAGGATAAACCATGAAGGGTTTGATTTTGAGTGGTGGCAAGGGCACCCGCCTCCGTCCCATCACCTATACCAGTGCCAAACAACTCGTCCCGGTCGCCAACAAACCGGTGCTCTTCCGCGTCATCGAGACTATCCGTGACGCCGGTATCACTGATATTGGCATCATCGTCGGCGATACTGCCGCCGAAGTCCAAGCAGCCGTCGGCACTGGCGAGCGCTGGGGTGTCAACATCACCTACATCCAACAAGACGCACCGTCGGGGCTGGCCCACGCCGTCAAAATCGCCCATCCCTTCCTCGGTGACGACCGCTTTGTGATGTTCCTCGGCGACAACTGCATCCAAGGGGGCATCTCGGGGCTCATCCAACAATTCCAAAACAGCGATTACCACGCCCAAATCGTCCTCAAAGAAGTCCCCAATCCCCGCTCATACGGCGTCGCCGAACTCAACCCCGATGGCAGTATTTTGCGCCTCGTCGAAAAACCCAAAGAGCCCAAATCCAACCTCGCCTTGGTGGGCATCTACATGTTCGACCACACCATCTGGGATGCCATCGACTCCATCAAACCGTCGTGGCGGGGCGAACTCGAAATCACCGATGCCATCCAAGCCCTCGTCGATAGCCAAAAAACCGTCTTCCCCTACATTCATCGCGGCTGGTGGATCGACACCGGCAAAAAAGACGATATGCTCGAAGCCAATCGCCTCATCCTCGAAGAACTCACCGCCCAACAGCTCGGGAGCGTCGATGAGTCCTCACGCCTCATCGGCAAAGTCATCATCGAAGCGGGCGCCGAAGTCATCAATAGCACCATTCGCGGCCCGGCGATCATTGGCGAAGGCACCCGCATCGTCAATTCGTACGTTGGTCCGTTTACAGCGATTTATCATCACTGCACCATCCAAAATAGCGAAATCGAACATTCGATTGTACTCGAACACTGTAGCATCAATGACCTGCCCGGCCGCCTCTGCGACAGCCTCATCGGCCGCCACGTCGAAGTATCGCGCTCGACGCTCCGCCCCAGCGCCTACCGCCTCGTACTCGGCGACCATAGCCACGTCGACGTATTGTAGAGCCGCAGCATGCTGCGGCTCTGCTACGGCCATCCCCCACCCCCCATGTCATTTCATGACATGGGGGGTTATGCATTCATCCCACCGGCCACGAGTAAAGCCGCAGCACGCTGCGGCTACACAAAAAATGGGGGCGACACAATACAACGTTGTATTAAATCTGCATAAGAATTTGCACTCAAGCCCAGAGAGTGCTAATTTTTGCTTGACAAGCGGCGGTGCATTATCTATAGTTAGTGGTGGTTAGCAGTTGAGCTGTTTGACTGCTAAATGTATATATCAAAGATGAGGGGAAGCGTCACTATGGCTGCAAACTTCCGCATCCGACCGTTGGCCGACCGCGTTGTAGTAAAGCCGGCCGAGCGCGAGGAAAAGACCAAGGGCGGGTTGTTTATCCCAGACACCGCCAGCAAAGAACGTCCTATGGAGGGCGAAGTTGTCGCCGTCGGCGATGGTCGCCGCACCGACAACGGCCAATTGGTACCAATGAGCGTCAAGACCGGCGATCGTGTCTTGTTTGCCAAATACAGCGGTACCGAATACAAGGTCGACGAAATCGATTATCTCGTATTGGCCGAAAAAGACATCCTCGGCGTCATCGAGGCTTAATTTACCCGTACTAGGAAGCACTGAGGAGATTACACTTCATGGCAAAGCAGTTGTATTTTAATGAAGAAGCACGACGCGCCCTCAAGCGTGGCGTCGATGCTGTCGCTGATGCCGTCAAGACGACCTTGGGACCCCGCGGTCGCAACGTCGCCATCGACAAAAAGTTCGGATCACCCGTAGTCACCCACGACGGTGTCACGGTCGCCAAAGAAATCGAACTCAAGGACCCCTTCGAAAACATGGGTGCCCGCTTGTTGGTCGAAGTAGCCACCAAAACCAACGACATCGCTGGTGATGGTACCACCACCGCCACCGTGTTGGCCCAAGCCATCGTCACCGAAGGTCTCAAGATGGTTGCCGCTGGTCACAACCCGATGATGATCCGCCGCGGTCTCGACCGTGGTGCCGAAGCCCTCATCGCCAAGCTGCGCACCATGGCCACCCCCATCCGCGACCGCGCCGACATTGCCCACGTGGCATCGATTTCGGCTGCCGACCGCGAAATCGGCGAAATCATCGCCGAAGTGATGGAAAAAGTGGGCAAAGATGGCGTTATCACCGTCGAAGAATCCAAGGGTATTGCCTTTGAAAAGGAATACACCGAAGGTATGCAATTCGACCGTGGCTACATTTCAGCCTACTTTGTCACCAATTCAGAGCGTATGGAAGCCGAGCTCGAAGCTCCGTACATCCTCATCACTGACAAAAAAATCAGCGCCATCCAAGAAATCTTGCCCGTGCTCGAAAAAGCCTTGCAAGTCACCAAGAACCTCGTCATCATCTCAGAAGACATCGATGGCGAAGCCTTGGCAACCTTGGTAGTCAACAAGCTCCGCGGCACCGTCAACGTGTTGGCCGTCAAGGCTCCTGGCTTCGGCGATCGCCGCAAAGCCATGCTCCAAGACATCGCCATTTTGACCGGCGGTACGTTGATTAGCGAAGAAGTCGGCCGCAAGCTCGACAGCGCAACCATCGAAGACCTCGGCCGCGCCCGCCGCGTGGTGTCAGACAAAGACAACACCACCATCATCGAAGGTAACGGCAACGAGAAGGCCATCAAAGCCCGTATCGAACAAATCCGTAACCAAATCGAACAAACCACCAGCGATTTCGATCGCGAAAAACTCCAAGAGCGCGTGGCCAAGTTGGCCGGCGGTGTGGCCGTCCTCAAGGTCGGTGGCGCTACCGAGCCCGAACTCAAGGAAAAGAAGCACCGCGTCGAAGATGCCTTGTCAACTGCTCGCGCAGCCGTCGAAGAAGGTATCGTCCCCGGTGGTGGTGTCGCCTTGATCAACGCCATTCCCGCCCTTGACGACGTCAAAGTTGCCCACGAAGACGAAGTCTTCGGTATCCGCATCTTGCGCCGGGCCCTCGAAGAGCCCATGCGTATCCTCGCCCGCAACGCCGGCGAAGAAGGTTCGGTTATCATCGATGCCGTCCGCCGCATCCAAAAGGAAAAGAACGACACCAACTATGGCTACAACGTCATGACCGGTGAGTTCATTGACCTCGTCCGCGAAGGTATCATCGACCCCGTCAAGGTAACCCGTAGCGCCGTCCAAAATGCAATCTCGATTGCAGCGCTCATCTTGACTACCGATGCCCTAATCGCTGACGTGCCCGAAGAAAAGCCCGCAGCCCCAATGCCCGGTGGTGGTGGTATGGACTTCTAGTCCATCCCCAACGCGCCCTTACCGCATCGGTACGCACACTATGTGCGTGCCGATGCGGTTTTTTAATACTATCTTTACACCAAAAATGAGATATTCAATTATACTAGCGGTATCCTTAAATCTCTTTTCGCCATTACACAATACGTCACCATAATTAAAGTGATACTTATCAATGCACAAAAACCGAAATACCCTATATGCACAAACAGTAGCATTGGTCACCCGCTATACCAACATCTCCATCCCCAAAACTCATACCACCCGCTGGGTCTTTTGGGTGTGTTGTGCGTTTTATCTCTTCACCGCAAGTGGGCATACTTATTCCCCCGATGAAGAAACCATGTACGCCGTCACCCAATCAATCGTCCAGACCGGACATGTTACCATTAATGCTAGTGATGGCCAACCATTGGCTGCCTTGCGCACCGGGTTCACCGGTGGTCGCGTCGCCCCCTACGGCATTTTGCCGTCATTTGTAGCGGTACCATTTTATTTTGTCGGTACGTTATTTACTACGCCCAATACGCTCAAACAATGGGATCTAACTCATTTACTCGTATCGCTAGTCAATGTCCCCGTCTCGGCGGGATGCGTAGCACTATTTATGCGGCTGTTGCAACGGCTGCGCATGCCCCGTGCCAGTATCCCTATTCTCACGCTTACCTATGCGATTGGTTCGTTGACGTGGCCATATGCGCGTACATTTTTCTCTGAACCACTCACGGCACTTTTTTTGTTGTGGAGCCTTGAATCGGCAGTCGCCAGCTACAAACGCCTATCAAGTCATACCAGTAGTATCATCTTGAGTGGGTTTATGGCGGGATGTATCATGCCCACACGTATCGCAGCCATTGTCACTATCCCGATTGTATTGTTGTATATCGTCTATATGAGCACACCCCCACAGCGTCTGCGTACATTTGTGCTCTGGTGTGTTGGATGTATTCCTGGTGGAATGTTGTTTTTGTTCTATAATTTTGCCCGCTTTGACATCCCCATGGCAACAGGCTATTCGTCTGAAACCAACGCATTTGTCACCCCCATCTTGATTGGCCTCAACGGGTTGCTCATCCATCCGGTTACGGGGTTGCTCTGGTATATGCCACTGATGCTGTTTGCTCCGATTGGGGCCTGGCGTTTGTGGGTGCGCCGCCCCAATGTAGTGGTGTTGTGCCTCGCCTTAATTATTAGTCATGTAGGACTCTATGCCGGCTGGAATGCCTGGGACGGCGGCGGCGTGTGGGGACCGCGTTTTCTCGTCCCCATCGTGCCCTACATCCTCTGTCTCTGTAGCGGTGTCTGGCGCAAACCACAACTTACCCTTCATCATGTGGCATACCCATTACTAGGGGTGAGTATCATCATCAATCTCTTGGCATGTATGGTCAATTTCAACATCGATAGTAATTTACCAGCTCCACACCCCACCCCCATCATTACCCATTTATTATTGGCTGGACAACGGCTCGCGACGGCAATCACGCCCAATCAGACCTGTACCATTCGTGAGGGCTGGTATGCCAGTGAATCGCCAAGTGGGAAGTTAGTACAACGTAGTGGCGCTCGCGGCACAATCGAATGCCGGTTGCCTCGACTCAGTGTGGTGCACTTTACCCTTGATGATCGGCGCCCAGACAACGCCCCCAAGTCAGATCACGGACTCGTCATCAATACTGCACCTGCAATGAGAATTCCTAATGGAAAAATCCGCCATATCGACTGGTTGATGCAATACGATCATGCCAACCTGATTATCACCAACAATCCGTGGAATCCCAAGCAACTTGGGTATAGCGATCGTAATGACGAGTTAGGTCCAGTTTTAATTGATTTGACCGGCACCCCCAACCCCATTACCATCGCCAATGCTACCATTATGCCCATACCGACGCCCCCCAAAGAGCGCTGGGCATGGTACTACAACCCCACCAATCAACACGCAGTTGATTGGTGGGGCTGGTATATCCAATTTACGACGCTGGCAACATGGACCTGGTATATCGTCGCAACGTGGGGGGGATTAATAATCGGGTGTTTGCTCCTGGCCTACCGCCGCGCCGTCCGCGTCCGCAGACCACGCTGACCGACGATTGGTGCTTGGTTATACAATCGTTGCACTTCATGCGCCACTGCTACTGATGCATCAGGCATACCTAAATGTCGCGCCGCATGCCCCATCGTGTCGCGCATTGCTTGGTGCGTGAGCAACATCGTCACATACGTCACAAACTGCTTGGCGTCCGATGCATGCAGACCCGCACCGGCTTGCATCGCAAAAACACGATTGCCTTCTTCTTGACCCGGTGCTTCACCATAAAACACCATCGGCTTGCCCGCCGCCATACACTCACTCACCGTTAACCCACCAGCTTTTGAGGCGACGACATCAGCCGCATGCAACAAATCAGGCAATGCCACAAAATCATAAATGTGGGTAGGATGTTGCCATGGATATGCCCGTAAATCTTTGGCTAATGCTTGATTCCGTCCAGCCACAATCACTAATTGATGCGCGGTTGTTGCGGAATCGAGAGCCTGCGCCATTTCAACCACCGGCCCTATCCCCGCCCCACCACTCAACAATAACAAGGTCGGTAATGATTCATCCCAGCCCAAATTACGCCGCAATACCGCTTGCGGAGCCCGGGCATACCCAAAGGCTGGATTAATCGGCAAGCCCGTATGCACCACCCGCTGCATATCAATGCCGCACTTCATCGCTTTGTCACGCACAATCAATGACGGGACAGCGACACAATCGTCGTGGACATTAAACCACGCCCGATGCACATTGCCCAAATCAGTGACAACCGTCATTAGTTTGGGTAATTGCCACGGCTTGAAGGTGCCCGAAATAATCCGGGTAAGTAATGGATAAACACTCACCACCACTGTGGGTTGATGCGTCATCAATAATGCCGCCAGTGAACGCCGAATCGTCCCTGCTAATGAATATTCCAAAAATAAATCTAATCCGGGTGCATCGGTCAAACCATGGGCAAATGCATATTGCTCTGGTGAACGATTCACCATGTCCAAATAAAAGCGCTCAGCCCGTTCGAGCGTCCGTGACGCCAACGGATGATGTGCAGGGTTCACGACGATGGTTTTTGCGAATCCGCGAACTTGTTGTTCAATCGCAGCAGCCGCACTACGATGTCCACTCCCAGCATCACTGGTCAAAATCATAATCGACGAGGATGTAGTCATTGGCACTCTCTTTTTTACCAAAATTCCATACACTAAACCTGTGCATTAAATGCACAGGTTTAGTGTAGCGTTCTTTTGTTAAGATTTGCTGAATATTGTATAAGATTTTAGTTCAGGTATTACAACACGAATGATAGCGGCAATAAATGAGGTTGTGTAGTACACTGTAAATAATCTCTTTGTTTTTAAGGTTGTACATGCTTACCCCCAAACTCTTCCGGCAAACAGTAATCAATCATACACGCCAGACGCCGCGTATCGCCCCCGTATGTCCACATGCACCACCCAATGACATGTGTGGTGGATGTACGTTTCAAGATATTGCCTATAGTGACCAAATCACCGCCAAAGGCCAAGCCTTGGCCGACTTATGGCAAACGCAACTCCCCGCTGATATCCCAACTCCTACCGTTATTGCCTCACCCGACCCATTGACGTACCGTACCCGCATGGATTTCATTTCCAGCAAAGGGCGCTTCGGGTTGCGCCGCGGTGGCAAATTCAATTACATCATCGATCTCAGTACCTGCCACCTTATCCCACCAGCCGCCTTTGACATTGCCCATCAAACCTGGCAACAGACCCAAGCATTGGGGTTACCCGATTACAATTTACGCAGCCACGAAGGCTTTCTACGCTATATCATTGTGCGCCGGAGCCCCGACAATCGCTATATGATTGTGTTGCTTACGAGTGCACCGACCGATGAATACACCATCGCCATGGAACAAATTGCCCAAACTACCTTGGCACACCCTGATGTGCATAGCGTCCATTGGCTTCGCAACGATGGTCCTACCGACGTGTCATTTGGCACCCTCTATCGCCACTGGGGCGAAGCATTATTACCCATGCGCGTCGGTGATAATACGTTATTTATCGGCCCCAATACGTTTTTTCAAAACAATATCTACTTACTCGACGCGTTGCTCGGCGCCATCAAAACCGCCGTCGGCAATGCCAACCACGTCGCCGATTTGTATGGGGGCGTCGGTACCATCGCCCTCAGTCTCGCCGCCCACGTGGGACAGGTGCATTGTGTCGAATCAGTCGCCGAAAGCATCGAGCTCTGCCATTACAATATTGCCGCCTCCAGCCACACCAATGTGACGGCCGAAGTCGCCGATGTGGCAGATTTTTTACGCACCACCACCCGCACGTTTGACACAATTGTCGTTGATCCGCCACGTGTCGGATTGGGTGCAGATGTCTGTCGTGAGATTTTGCGCCTCGCCCCACAGAAATTAATCTATGTATCATGTAATCCATTATCACAACTCAGTGATGCCGCCATCCTTGCCGAAGGCTATCGCCTCGTATCGTTGCAAGGGTACGACATGTTTCCGCAGACACCGCATTTTGAAACATTGGCTATTTTTGAGCGCCATAGCGCCTAAACAGGATGCCCGATGATTCCGATTCGTCCAGACATTCTCTGCCCCCGCTGTCGGCGCATTAATTCGCGCCGTGCCACCATCTGCCGATTTTGTAGCCAAGCGCTGAGCTTTGTCGATGGCAACAATTGTTATTTTTTGGTGCGGGTCATCAAAACCGGCGGCCAAGCCGTTATTTTTGAAGCCATCGATGACAACAGCCATCGCACCTATGCCATCAAAGAAATCGCCTTGCCCCTCGACCCCGATCAAGCACTCGAGGCCTTCCAACGCTGTGCCGTCGAAGCACGTTTACTCGCAACCTTGGCCCATCCTGGCATTCCTCATTTTTATAGTTGTATTATCGAAAACGGCCGGGTCTATATCATCATGGATATGGTACGTGGTACCGACCTCGAAGACGTCTTGCGCCAACGGGGCCAAATGAGTGAACGCGAAGTCCTCTCGATCGCAAGTCAGGTCTGTGACATTTTGTATTACTTACATCACCAAGCCAATGCGGTGGTGTTTCGTGATGTCAAGCCATCTAATATTATGTTTGACAGCGATGGCTTTGTCACGATGATTGACTTTGGGATTGCGCGCTTCACCAATAGTCAACGGGGTATCGTGATGGGCACCCCCGGCTATGCCCCACCCGAACAATACCGCGGTGATATATCGGTGGCGTCAGACATTTATGCCCTCGGCGCAACCATGCACCACTTACTCACCGGGCGCGACCCGCGCGGCCAAAAACCCTTTTCGTTCCCACCAGTGCGCGATCTCGCCCCCCACGTATCACAACTCACCGCAGATGTCGTCCAGCGTGCGCTCCAACTCAATCCCAACGAACGCTTTCTCAGCGCACTCGATATGCGGGCGGCCATCCGGGCAGTGATTCGTAGCGAAGACACCAACATATTACCGATTGTTCGCGACACCTCCCCCATCCCCACGCGCGCCATCGTTAACTCAAGTAGTGGCCCCAATATTACCCATGCGCTGGGGGAACCGCAATACACTACCAACGTGATTACACCATCAGATGTACAACAACATATTGCTACCAATGAATTGTCATTTGTCCCGCAAGAAGTACTGAGTACCCCGTCAGCACCGGTACCCAATGTCAATAATTCCCCGGCGCGGCGCCCAGCATTTTTCACCCCGCGCATCCTGATTGCAATTATATTGCTGCTCTGTTTGATCGGCGGCGGGATTTGGTTTTTGCGGTCAACGACACTCAATTGGCAACCAAATACATCACAACGCATATCGGTTACTCTTACTGTCGATATTGCCACAGATGCCGATATCGATATTGCCTTCGCCAACGCCTATAGCGACTATATCCGCACCACCTATGGCACCAATATGCAAATCACGAGCACGCCCCACTTCCTCGGGCGACCACCCGACGCAATACGCCAAAACGCCGACGGCACAACCCACTACCAAGGAATCATCGTCGCCGATATCGCCCCGAAATCACCACAACCCTAGTTGCTGGCGACTCCCCGCCATTGGCACAATCGTTGCTTGATCTATCAACCATGGCATACGCGGGTGATGTGTCATCGCACGATAAGCGTCATCGGCAGCAATCGTCAACATAAACACACGATCGGCCACCACAATCCCGTGGATGCCATGGGCAATCCCAAACCACACCCCTTGTTCGTATCCCGCAGTGACAGGGATGTGAACAAACTGGGGGTGGTGGCGTTGCCATTTGCCCGCCGCAACACTTTCTTTTTGCGCCCAGCCCGTGGCGGGTAATCCTGCAACTTCGTTGCGATTACCCCAACGCCACAATGCCAGTGCCCCTGTCGCATCTCGTACCGGCAATACCGGCGTCCCGGCCCAATAGCGCGCTTCGTATTCCCCAGTCGTTAGCGCTGTCGGCGTCGCTCCGGTAAGTAACAGGTCAGCCGTATCATGCCAGCTAAATCGCGTTGCACCACACATGGTTTACCTTATCCTAATAATCAAAAACAAAAAATGTTCCTTCGCATAATTCACGATCTACACCAATCGACGCCGCACATTGGTTATATGGTACATAAAAATACGCGTAATGTATAATTTGTTGATACTCTGGGTCTCATAATGTTGATTTATTTCACGCACAGAAATACTGCCCAACTGCTCGCTAACTGTGCGGTAACGTAACAAAAACTCTCTATTATTTGCGTATGAAAATTGCGTCCCTTGGGTGTGTATGCTTACGAATTCAGGCGAGATACACTGGTCTGTAGCTAACTGCCATGCGTTTGGGTACGTTGTTCACAAGATTTATCGCTTGCGAAGGCACAATTTGCGTTATATTTTTTGCCTGATTTATATGGTGGGCTACGTATCGCATACGAGAATGTGTGTTGTTTTTTGTGAATTTGTAAAAAATACAGCATACAAAAAATATTAATAAGTGTGCGTTGCAAAAAATAAATTACAGTTTATTTAGAAAAAATATTTTATTTGATAATATTGCACATGGTAATTTGAAGAAGTACACGAAAAATACCACCAAAAACAGCGCTCAGCCAGTAGCGTATTGTGATAGATGATACTTGACAAAAGGCATAAAAAAGCGCAATATATATACGAATCGATGGATTGATTTTACTTTTACTGGTTGTTTGTAAAAATTAATCTCATTTCAATGTCGATTTGAGTAATTGGTAGTCATTGTGCCAAAGTATGCGAGAGTAATTTGCAATTTGGTGTTTGGAGGTGTTTTGACAGACCTTAGTGTCAATATTTTAATTAATTTTACCTACAAATGCTCGCAAATCCCGTACAAACAAACGTTCAGACAAAACAGATGTATTTTTTAGGAAATACAACCGAAGAATCAAACTAAGGACAAAATAAAATGCACGCACTGCCCGAATTATCCTTAATCCAATACTCATTGATATACAACATCTTGAGTTTCACCATTGCTTCTATGGGCGCCTCATTCGTGTTTTTCTTGGTGGTTCGCCAACAAGTTGGTATTGCGTATCGTCCAGCCCTTCTTTTTTCTGCGCTGGTTGTTGGTATTGCCTGTTACCATTACTTTCGGATTTTCAATAGTTTTGAATCAGCATTTGCATTGGCAGATGGGATTTTTAAACCAAGCGGTAAGCCGTTCAATGATGCCTATCGCTATGTCGACTGGATGTTGACCGTCCCATTGTTGCTGGTGGAATTGGTCGCAGTGTTGCATCTCGCCAAAGACGTGAGCCGCAAAATGCTCGTGAACCTCATCATTGCAGCCGTTTTGATGATTGGCCTGGGGTATATTGGCGAAGGCGAATACACAAACATGACGACTCGCGCCATCTGGGGTACGTTGAGCAGCATTCCGTTTGCCTACATCCTGTATGTGCTTTGGGTGCAATTAGGTGTCGTCGTCAAAACCCAGAGTGCAAGTGTGCGGAATTTGCTCCGGATTACCCGGGTAGTACTGCTTGCGACGTGGGGCGTTTATCCGGTCACCTACTTGTTGCCCATGCTTGGTATCGACACACAATCCGCTGTGGTTGCGATTCAATCAGGGTATGCATTAGCAGACGTTGCCGCTAAATGTGGTTACGGGTTGTTGATCTATTTCATTGCGCGCACAAAGAGCGAAGAAGATGGCAGTTTGCCAGTAGCGTAGTCGGGCTGTGTTTGAACCTAGGCTTTCACTATGTGAAAGCCTAGGTTCATTGTTTAGAAAGCAGAATTAACATGATGATACAACAACCGTGGCTGAGACTATTGGGTAGTGTTTTCATTGGTGCAGTGCTGGGTGGTATGTTTGGTGCAGTATTTGGCTGGATTGCTTCTTGGTTTGCCATGGGACCAGACATATGGCAGGGTATCCGTGAATCAGCACCGTGGTTTGCAGTGATGGGTGTCGTGGCAGGTTTCGTGTTTGGCATCGAAAAGCAGTAAAGACGCAGCCTGCTGCGTTTGTCTCGTAACCTACTGCTAAAGTTATAGATAAACCCAAACTCAGGGTATACTAGTATGTACAGAACCAGGCCTACGTTTTGATAATAACGGTACTACCATGAACGATTTTGTGCACCTTCACGTCCACTCCGAATACAGCCTCCTCGACGGCTATGCCACTATCAACGGCATCGTCAAACGTGCCGCCGAGCTCGGCATGGACAGTATCGCCGTCACCGACCACGGCGTCATGTACGGCGCAATTGATTTTTATAATGCCGCCAAAAAAGCCAACGTCAAGCCGATTATTGGCCTCGAAGCCTATATCGCACCCCATAACCGCACCGACCCCACCCAACGGGGCTCGCGCAACTATAATCACCTCCTTTGCTTAGCCACCGATATGACCGGCTACCGCAATTTGGTCAAACTGACCACCAAAGCCCACCTCGAAGGAATGGGCTCCAAAGGGATTTTTGCGCGGCCGCGTATCGACCGCGAATTGCTTCTCAATCACCACGAAGGGCTCGTCATCACCTCGGCCTGTATCGCCGGTGAAGTCGCCCAATACATTCAATCCCGTCAACCCGAAAAAGCCCGTGAGACCGCGGCTTGGTTCCGCGATTTACTCGGACCCGATCGCTACTTCCTCGAGCTTCAGCTCCACGAAAACACCCCCGAGCTCGAAGAAATCAACGACGAACTCATCAAAATCGGCCAAGAATTGGGCATCCCGCTGGTCGCCACCTGCGATAGCCACTTCATCAATGCCAGTGACCTCGATGCCCACCGCATGGTGATGGCCATGGGCTTCAACATGACCCTCAACGAGCTCTGCACCAAAAAATACGACATGGACGAGAGCTACCATATTTTGTCGGCCGACGATATTTGGAAGCGCTTCAAGCGCTACGGTACCGCCCCCATCGAAAACACTCGTCGGATCGCCGACATGGTCAACCTCAAGCTCGATTTCGGCAAAATCCAACTCCCGGCCTTCGAAATCCCCCCTGGACACGACGCCTCGTCCTACCTGCGCTTTGTCTGCGAAGAAGGCCTGGTACGGCGCTTCAGCGGCAGTGTGCCCCTCGGCTACCCCGAGCGCTTGATGTACGAGCTCGATGTCATCAACAAAACCGGCTTCCCCGACTACATGCTCATCGTGTGGGACTATGTGTCGTATGCCCGCCGCAACGGTATCCCTTGTCTGCCTCGTGGCTCGGCCGGCGCCTCGCTGGTGCTCTATTGCCTAGGCATTACCGACGTCGATCCTGTCGCCAACAAACTGTTGTTTGAGCGTTTTTTGAGCCCCGAGCGGCTCGAAATGCCCGATATCGACGTCGACTTTGCCGATACCCGCCGTGGCCAAATCCTCGATTATATTGCCGCCAAGTACGGCCGCGAAAATACCGCTCAAATCATCACCTATGGCACCCTCGGTGCCAAGGCCGCCATCCGCGATGTGGGGCGAGCCCTCGATGTGCCGTTGTCGGAAGTCGACCGCATCGCCAAACTCATCCCCAATACCCCCAACATCACCTTGCGCGATGCGTTGGAAAAAGCCCCCGAATTCAAACAGCTCTACGAATCGAGCGACGAAACCAAACAAATCATCGATTGGGCCCAGCGCATCGAAGGGCGCATGCGCAACGTCGGCACCCATGCCTGTGGCGTGGTGATTAGCCGCAATCCCCTCGACGAAGTAGTACCACTCCAACGTACTACCAAAGACGAAAACTCGCTGATGGCCGCCTATGAAGGCCCTACGTTGGCCAAAATCGGCCTGCTCAAAATGGATATTCTCGGACTGACCAATTTGTCAGCCGTGGCCGAAACCCTGCGCTACATCGAAATCTCGACCGGCAACGCCATGCAACTCGGCGACATCCCCCTCACCGACAAAAAAACCTTCGAGTCGCTGAGTAGTGGCAATACCGTCAATGTCTTCCAGCTCGAATCTGCGGGCATGGTACGCTACCTGCGTGAACTCAAACCGACCCGTGTCGAAGACATTTACGCCATGGTGGCGCTCTATCGCCCCGGCCCACTCGAACAAATCCCGGTCTACATCCTAAATAAAAACAATCCCAAGGGGATTAAATACCTCCACCCCATTCTCAAACCTATCCTCGAAGACACCTACGGCGTCATCGTTTACCAAGAGCAGATTATGCAACTGCTCCAGGTCATCGCCGGCTATACCCTCGGTCAAGCCTACATCGTGCTCAAAGCCATCGGGAAAAAACAAAAAGAGATGATGGCAGCCGAAGAACCACGCTTCAAAGATGGCTGTCTCAAAAACGGTTTGACCAAAGAGCAAGCCGATACCTTGTGGGACTTGATTCAGCCCTTCGCCGGCTACTCGTTTAATCGGCCCCACGCCACCTTGTACGGCTTGTTGTCGTACCAGACGGCCTACCTCAAAAACAACTTCTCAACGGAATACATGGCCGCCGTGCTCAAAGGCTCGGCTGGGCAAATCGAAGATGTGGCCAAGGCGGTCAACGAATGCGCCAAACTGGGCGTGGCGGTGCTCCGGGCCGACATCAACGCCAGCCAAGCCGACTTTACCATCGAGCGCCTCAACGACTCCGTAGTCGGTGGCGATATCCGCTTCGATCGCGGTGTGCGCTTTGGGCTGGCCGCCATCAAAAACGTCGGTGAAGGCCCCGTCGAAGCCATTATCGCCGCCCGTGGTGATACGCCGTTTAGTAGCCTAGCCGACTTTGCTGATCGCGTCGACCAAAAACTCATCAACAAACGCGTGATTGAAAGTCTGATCAAGGCCGGTACGTTTGATTCGCTAGCCGGTACGCGGCGCCAAAAACTCGCCGTGCTCGACCAAGTGCTCGATGCTGCCAGTGGTGCCCAAAAAGCCCGCGCTAGCGGTCAATCGAGCTTGTTTGATTTGATGGGAAGCAGTGATAGTAGTGCGACCACTGTCAATGTGGCAGCGGTACAGTTCCCTATCATACGTGAATCTCGTGAAGATAATCGGGAGCTCCTCGCCTGGGAAAAAGAACTCCTCGGCATGTACGTCTCTGACCATCCCGTGGTCCAAGCATTGCGTGACGTCGATTTGAGCGACGTCACCTCGCTCGGGGCTGTCAACGACGAAATGGTCGGCCAATCACTAACCTTTGCAGGGATGCTCAGTGCCTCCAAAACAGTCACCACCAAAAAAGGTGACAGCATGTTTGTAGGGGTCTTTGAAGACCTCGCCGCCAGCATGGAATGTGTGGCCTTCCCCAAATCCTACGAAAAATTCCGGGCTTTGCTCCACGACGATTCAGTCGTACGCATCATCGGCAAACTCGACCGCCGTAATGACGGTATGCAACTAATGATCGACAAAGTCGAAGCCATCATTCATAGCGAAGAGCCCGCCGCACCACCGACTGCCCAAACGCGCACCGCACCACCGCCATTACCCTCAGCGCCAGCAAATCCCGCACCGGTCACACAATCCCCTGCCACGCCTCCTTCCGTGAGTCATACGACACCACCTACAGGAAACACCATGTCAGAGCAACGCAAATACGGCGCCTCCAATCACGGCGCCCACGATGTCATCAAGGCACCGAGCCGCGCCGCCGTGTCAACACCCAAACCAGCACCAGCCCCCGCCGCACCTGAACCCAGCGGCCCCCAACACGTCATCCGCCTCTACTTCCCGTTGTTTGACAATAACGACCACGCCGTCCAATTTATGAACGAAATCTACGCCCTCACTGAACACTTCCGTACTGCCGACGATGGTGAAGCCGTCTTGATGATCCATTTGCCTGTCGAACAACGCAACGTGGTGCTCCGCATGCGTGGCACCGTCCGCGACCCCATCAACCTCCTCGATATCCTGCGCAACAAGGTCGGCCACGACGCGATTGTGCTCGAATCAGCTTAATTGCACAGCAATTAGCGGTTTTATCGACAAACCTGTGCAAACCCTCGTGCAAATAAGATTGCACGAGGGTTTTACTATTGAATTTGTCTCTATTTTGGGCTTTTTTCAACATGTACTTTTTTTCACAGCAAATAACCTTTGCAATCGATTCGCACATAATTTCCCCAAATTTGCGAAATAACCGGATTAATTTCGCAAAAATAATACTTTATTCGTTTTAATGTATTGTAATTTATGAGGCATTTTAGAAAAATCATAATTTTTGTGGTATAGACTCATAACTACAATTTAAATTGTGTAGCATAAATAGAGCATAAAATGAGTATTTGCAAATGCTGAACAAAGTATTGACATTTTATGGAACATGCTCTACAATAGGGGTGTGCTGATCAGAACTAAGGAGGCGTCTCGATGACGTTACAACAGTCAGCAGACTATAGTGAACAACAAGCGTCGCTTCCTACCATCATTTCAGCTACCGACGCCGACGACCAGCTCAAGATGATTGCCATCGCCAATGGAGACAATCACGCACTCGAGGAGCTCTATCATCGTTATTCGGGTGTGGTATATCGGCTGGCGTTTCGCGTGCTTAAACAACGCGAACAAAGTGAAGAAGTGGTCCAAGAGGTGTTTTGGCGAGTATGGCGGCGCAGTACCAGCTTCGAGCGCGAGCGCGGGCGGGTATCACAATGGATATTTGGGATAGCGCATAACCTGTGCATCGACGAGATGCGCCGCATGCGGGCCCGACCCAATCCCGTCTACGAAAACGACGAGCATCCGATTATTGCCCAACTCGTCGACGAGCACATTGACATCCCGGCGGTGGCATGGGCCAATGAACAACGCCGCGTGATTGTGGGAGCACTGGCAACCCTACCGGTCGCCCAGCGTGAGGCGGTAGAGTTAGCCTACTTCGGGGGGTTTTCGCATCAAGAAATTGCGGAGCGCCTCGACCGACCCCTCGGTACCATCAAAACCCGCGTGCGGCTTGGGTTGCAAAAGCTCGGCACCTTGCTGGCGGATACCGATATCGACGGCGCAACCGTATAATGTACCCCCGTGAGGCCAATGCCTCACGGGGGTTTTGCGTATTCACGTCTGCGCTGGTTATTTTTTGCCAATAAATTGTTGAAAATGATCGTCAACTGCGGGACGCGCCCCAAAATGACTCACCACCCAGCTGCCCAGATTGTTGGCGAGTTGAGCGGCTTGCGCCAAATCCCCATCACGCAAATAACTCGTCAAAAACCCTGCATTAAATGAATCACCCGCCCCTGTGGCATCAATCACCGACACTTCGTGGGTGGCGTGATGCTGTTCGTAGCCCGGGGCACTGATGATACAACCATCTTTGTCGAGTTTGAGCACGACCACAGCGTCCTTGAAGCGTTTGCGCAAGGCGCGGGCAATCAAGAGTGGCTCGCGCTCGCCGGTCAAAATCATCCCCTCATCACGATTGGGCAAAATAATGTCGATCGGTAATTGAGCAATAATTGCATCAAAGGTATCGCGACCCATTTCACGGATCATCTGATACGATGCTGGGTCAAACGACACGGTGGCGCCGGCCGCCTTGGCTACTTGGGCGGCGTGGAGCGCTGCAGCCCGCGGCGGGTCGCTAAACACTGACCAGGCCGTAATATGCACATGGGCGGCCTGTTGTAATGCCGCCACGGGGATGTGCTCGGGGTAGAGATGAAAGTCTGCCCCTTGGTTGGTAATCATGCTCCGCTGGCCGGCTTTGTCGATCATCACCACAATCACACCGGTGTCGTGGTCTGGCGTGCGGGTGATGTGGCCTTGGACTCCTTCACGGGCGAGGTCTGCCACGATCAAATCCCCAAAGGCATCGGTCCCTACTGCGCCTACAAAGGCTGCGGGTGCGCCGAGGCGCGCCACCCAGGCTGCTACATTGGCGGCAGAGCCGCCGGGTGCCAAGGCGATGCGCCCGGTGGTATCGCCCCCCGGCAACAAGATAGTGTCGGGTTGCGCCAACACATCCCACACCAAATCACCCACCGCCACAATCGCTCCTGTACGCATGAAATATTCCTTTTGTTGTACAAAAACGCCGCACATGGCGGCGTTTTTGCTGAGGCATACGGCGTCTGATTTACCTATTATACGCTGTCAATTACGCAACATCGTTCGCTGGTGTAGGCTGAGCAGCTTGACGTACCATCGGCAACAACACCGCAATAATTACGGCAGCGGCTACCCCTACAAGCAACCCACCGGCATGATATGGGGCGGTGACGTGCACAAAGTCAGACAACACACCAGCCAGCAATGGGCCAAGCACCATGGTCAACGAGGTCAACGCTTGACTGCCTCCCAAGGTGGCACCTTGGGCAGTAGGATCAACTCGGCGCGAAATCAGGCTGGTCAATGATGGCGTGGCCATGCCACTGCCAGCGCCCAACAAGATGATGGCAGGATACAACCAAAAACCAGTGGGGGCGATGGCGAGACCTTCGAAACCGAGCGCCATCAGCACCATGCCCACCATGGCCAGTTTGGCTTCACCAAATTTGGGCAACAACATGCGCAACAAAAAGCCTTGCATGATAACCGCCATCAACCCTACCGCCACAAAGACAAAGGCGTTGTCGATGGCGGCAAAGCCAAAGCGACGGTCGCTATAGACCGCAAAGTTGCTTTGCATCCCAGAAAAAGCCAGGTTCAACAGCACAATCCCAATCAACAAGGTACGAATGTTGTTGTTTTGGAGTACCGATGCCACCCGCATAAAAGGATTGCCATTGCTTACCACAGTGGTGCGGCGCTCGACGGGCAATGACTCGGGCAAGGCAAAATAACCAAAGGTGACGTTGATGAATGACAATGCGGCTGCCACAAATACGGGGACGGCTAAGCCGTAGGTGCTCAGCACACCGCCCAAGGCTGGTCCGAGCATGAAGCCCAACCCGAAGGCGGCTCCAAGCATGCCTAGGCCTTTGGCGCGGTTTTCTGGCGTGGTAATATCGGCGATATAGGCTTGGGCAGTACTAATATTGGCGCCGGTCACCCCATCGATGATGCGTGAAGCAAACAACGCACCCAGCATCAACCACGGGCTAATCGAAAACAAATTTTGTGAGAACCCAAAAATGACGTAGCCGATTCCAGTACCCAACAAACTAATCAACAATACTGGCCGGCGACCATAGCGATCGGACAAGCTTCCAAGCCATGGCGCACAAATGAATTGCATCAATGCGTAGATGGCTGATAACCCACCCACAATCAAAGCCCGGTTGACCACGAGCCACGGATCACCCGACGATTCGAGGATTTTGACGTAGTACGGCAACACGGGGATGACAATCCCAATCCCCAATAAGTCGATTAGGACGGTGAAAAAAATAAACAACATCGGTGAACGTTGGCGCATCTGGCTCTCTCTTACTACAAATCAAAAACAATACCGCAATACTATAATCCGTACTATATCAGATTTGACAATGTTTTGTCAATGTTTTGTCAATGTTTTGTATATATATTATATGTTTCATCACGAGCGCGGGTTAATCGGTGTGAAGTGAGGGGCTATAGAGAGGTTACAAATCAAAAACAAGGAGCAAATTAATTGACGGCAACACTTACGAGTGGTATACTGTTTTGACGTGTTGCCTTACCCAAGGCAATTTTGTTCTGTTATATAAACGGGGTTATCCAGAAGGGGTGCTGTCATAACCGACCGATTGCGATTCAACAACCGAATACGTGCACGCGAGATTCGTCTAATAGACGAGCAAGGTGCACAGGTTGGCATAGTAGCATTACGTGATGCAATTCAGATGGCCGAGGAGCGCGGGTTCGACCTTGTAGAGGTTGCGCCAAACGCGGTACCTCCGGTATGTCGCATCATGGACTACGGCAAGTTCCGATACGAGCAATCGAAGAAGGAACGCGAGGCGCGCAAACACCAGAAGCAAGTAGAGCTGAAGGAAGTGCGACTCAAACCCAAGACTGACGATCACGACATCGACGTCAAAGCCAAGCAAGCGCGCAAGTTCTTGTTGGGTGGTGATAAAGTCAAATTCACCCTCCGTTTCCGTGGTCGTGAAATTTTCCACCCAGATATTGGGTTGAAAATGCTCGAAGGCATGGCAGAAGATTTACGAGATATCTCGGTGGTCGAGCAGCGGCCGTTGATGGAAGGTCGGGTATTGTCGTTGTTATTGGCACCAAACGCCAAGGCACGTGCGACGCCGAGCAAGCCGGCGGCACCAGCAACAGCGAATCCGACACCACGACCTGCCAAACCACCCAAAGAAGTCGTTGTGCCAGCAGATGCAGTAGCACCAACGCATGTAGAAGCAGCTACCTCGGTAGAAGTGGCAGTTGCGCCAGTAGCAGCAGTGCCAAATACTCCTGTAGCGCCGGTGGCAGCGACTCCGAAGCCCCGTGCTGCCAAACCGCCCAAAGAAGCAAGTGTGCCGGCAGAAGCGCCCGCACCTGTGCCCGCAGACGCGGCACTGCCCGTAGATGCGTCGCCCAATACCACCTCAGAAGGGGAATAATAATCATGCCCAAGATGAAAACACACAAAGGTACAGTCAAGCGCTTTACTTTTACTGGCTCGGGTAAGTTGGTCAGCGCCATGGGGCGACGTGGTCACTTCCGCCGCCGCAAATCCACACGGCTCTTGCAAAAATTGAGTCGGATGCAAGAAGTCCACGAGACGACGCAAGCCCGCGTATTGCGTGGTTTGCCCTACCGCAAGAAGCATGCCCGCTGACGAATGCCCCTCCGAGGCGGTGTGTTAATATACGCATCTACACTTCTGTAAAGAACAGGAACCATAATGGCTCGCGTAAAACGTGGAATGATGGCGCACAAGCGCCACAAAAAGCTCCTCAACCAAGCAAAAGGCTTCCAAGGCAGCCGTAGCCGTCGCTACGCCGTCGCCAAGCAATCCGTCATGAAGGCCTTGTCGTATGCCTTCCGTGACCGTCGCGCCCGGAAGCGCGACTTCCGCCGCTTGTGGATTATCCGCATCAACGCCGCTGCGCGGATGTGTGGTGTATCGTACAGCCGGTTAATCAATGCCTTGCAAAACGCCGGTATCGTCATCGATCGCAAAATGTTGGCAGACTTGGCCGTGCATGACATGGCTGCCTTCCGCCAAATTGCCGAACGTGCCCTTACCCCGGCATCGTGATTCGTAGTACGAGCAATAGTCACGTCCGCACCATCCGCTCACTCCGCGACGATCGTTCGTTGCGTCGTAGTGAGCGGATGTTTGTGCTGGAAGGGGTGCGCCTCGTCGCTGATTTACTAGCGAGTGGGGCTACTCCCGTATTTGTGCTCTATGATCCCGACCAACTCACTACCACCGTGGCGGGCAATGCCTTGGTGGAGGCCTTGGCGCAGTGCGCCGGTGCCGTCTACGCCGCGAGTGCTGAGGTCATCAAAGCCGCGAGTGACACCACCTCTCCCCAAGGAGTGGTGGCAGTGGCGCAATGGCCGACCATCCCCATCCCTACCCAACCACAACTCATCGTGGTCTGTGACCACATCCAAGACCCCGGTAACCTCGGTACCATCATCCGCAGTAGTGACGCCGTAGGCGTTGCGGCCATCTACTGTAGCGTAGGGTGTGTCGATGTCTATGCCCCCAAAACCGTACGCGCCAGTATGGGTAGCCTGATGCGGGTACCTATCCGTCAAGACATAGCATGGGATACGCTCGCGAACACATTGGCACCGTACCCGATTTATGCGGCTGATGGTGGCGGGCAAAGTGTGGCATATACCCAGATTGATTGGCGGCGACCGAGTGTATTGATTGTGGGCAACGAAGCGCACGGGTTGAGTACATCCGCCCGACAGCTTGCCCAACAGACCATCCACATCCCGATGCGGGCGGGGATCGAATCACTCAACGCCGCCATGGCGGCAAGTATTATTTTGTTTGAAGCCCAACGCCAACAAATGGAAAATTGAAAATGACGCATGCCCACAATACCTACGTCAAAACCCCACCCCTGGCGTCATTCCATGCCGGGTGCGAGAACCCGTAGCGTGGAATCTCCGTGTGTGTCATACGATGGATTCTCGTTGAATCGCACAGAGGGTGCGGAGGGTACAGAGGCAATCGTCACTTCCGACTTCACTTCATGCTTCATACTTCGTAAAGCGCCAACAGCAGACCCATTAGCCGTCGATTCACGGCTGCGCCAGCAGTTTTTTTTACAAAAAATAACCACACAAACTATCGATAAAAATACGGTATAATACCAACAACAACATAGAGCGATGACGAAGCGAGTACGGTAGTTACGGCGACCAGGGAGTGTTGATCGACGACTGTGAGTCGACACCGCACGGATTACCCGAAGTTCCCTTCTGAGCTGTTTGGCAGAAGTGCCTCGGCATGTGTAGGTCAAACCGGTGTTTCCCGCCGTTATCGGGACAGAGGGTCACATGTTTGTGACCAAAACAGGGTGGTACCACGACCACACATCGTCCCTGACGATGCGTGGATTTTTTATGGGCAAATGATGTCACACTATGGAGGAACCTGTGAGTATTATCGATCAATTGGCGACCATCGAGCAAGACGCCCTCGCCGCCCTCGCTACGATTAGCACCAGCGAAGCGGTTAGCGAGTGGAAGAGCAATTACCTCGGCAAACAAGGCGCTATCGCCAAACTCAGCCGCGAACTAGGCACGCTCCCCAGTGACCAACGACCCGCCGCTGGACAACGTTTCAATGCGGTACGTGGTGCCCTCGACGAGGCCTTCACCAGCCGCGAAGCCACCATCAACCAAGCCGCCCAACAACAAGCCTTCGGCCAAGATGCGGTCGATGTGACCTTGCCGGGACGCTTGCCGGTAGTCGGTCGCCTCCACCCCAGCACCCGCGTGTTGCGCATGATTACCGATATCTTTGCCGATATGGGCTTCCAAGTGTGGGAAAGCCCCGAGGTCGAGACGGACACGCTCAACTTCGGTCTGCTCAACATCCCCGAAGATCATCCGGCCCGCGACATGTGGGATACGTTTTATGTTGAAACGGCGCCAGGTGCCGAAAAGGTCTTGTTGCGCACCCACACCTCGCCCGGCCAAATCCATGCCATGCGGGCCCACGCCCCCAATCCGGTGCGGGTGATTTTGCCTGGCAAATGCTACCGCTACGAGCAAGTCACCACCCGCCACGAGATGATGTTTCATCAAGTAGAAGGGATTGCGGTCGGCCAGCACATTACCTTTTCGGACCTGAAAGGGACGTTGATTGGCTTTGCCGAACGTTTGTATGGTGCCGGCACCAAAACCCGCTTCCGCCCCAGCTACTTCCCGTTTACGGAGCCGAGTGTCGAGCTCGACGTGGAGTGCTTTTTGTGCAAAGGCGCCGGTTGCCGCATTTGTAAGCAAAGTGGCTGGCTCGAAGTCTCCGGCGCAGGCATGATTCATCCCACGGTACTGCGCAATGGCGGCTACGATCCTGACGTCTATAGTGGCTTTGCCTTTGGCATGGGTCCAGAGCGGATTACCATGCTCCGGCACGGCATCGACGACATTCGCTGGTTCTTTAGCGGCGACGAACGCTTCTTGCAGCAGTTTGTGTAAGTGATGAAATACGTATTCACGCCACTCTCCATATTACGCGGCATCATGGCATTACTGATGTGTAGTGCGCTGGTGGTAGCGTTGAGCAATCCGCTGGGCGAAGCACCCGATGAACCGGCGCACTTCGACTATGCGCGGTTTGTGGCGGTGAATCACCGGCTCCCACTTCAATGTGCCGCACCCTGCCAAAGCGACGTCCCCGGCGAAGGGCATCAGCCCCCGCTGGCGTACGTGGTGTATGCGGGACTCACGTGGCCATTGATTGATAGTGGCGAATGGGTGCCCCAAGCCATCAATCCCCACTTCATCTGGCAAGGGGGCGACCAAACTCAAGCGTTGGTACATGGCACGCGTGAGCAATGGCCATGGCAAGGGACATTTTTGGCGTGGCGCCTGATGCGACTTATTTCGGTTTTGTTGATACTGACCGGGCTCTACTTCGTGTGGCGCGCTGGGCTGGCCATCAGCACGCCGACCGTCGCATTGTTGGCGGTGGCATTGCTCGCAAGTAGTCCGCAGACGAGTTTGATTGCCGGAGCCGTGAGCAACGATGCGTTGCTGTTTTGTTTGACTGCGATTATCACGAATAGTACGTTGCGAGCCCGCACCTACCGACAAGTAGGAATATTGAGCATCGCCATCGGCGCCGCCCTCATCACCAAACAAAGCGCAATTGTGCTTGTTCCCCTCGTGTTCTGGCCACTCTGGCAGCACTTCACCGGCAGGCAACGACTGTGGGCGTTGCTATGGGCTGGAGTGCCGATGGCGATGATTGCTGGCTGGTGGTATGCACGTAATCAGCTGGTCTATGGTGACGTGTTTGGGTTGACCTTATTCCGGAGCATTTATCAACAAGCCCCACTTGATTTTGGACAACTGAGCACCTGGCAACAAGCCTTTAGTCAATTGATGCGCGCAGGGTGGGGTATGTATGGCTGGATGAGCCTGGCAGCCCCTGATTGGTGGCTCCAAATCGGTGCCACAATCACCATTAGCGCAGTGGCAGGTTTATTGATTCATGGCGGATCCCGCCGCCCTATCGCCGGTCACTGGTGGTTGTTGGGGACGCTCTGGCTCATGGCTAGTATCTGGTTGATGAGCTTTGCCTATACGGTAGGTCCAGTGGCGTGGCAAATGCGCTTGGTGATTATTGCCCTACCTGCAGGTGGGTTGTTGTTGGCCAAAGGCTTAGTCACCGGCATCGGGATAAACCCCCAACCGTTCCAGACAGGGCTGGCAGTACTGATTGCGCTGTGCTGTCACCTTGGCATCTGGTGGAGCCACGTATTGCCCCAATACAAGGCTCACATGCCTGCCGCAGCGTTGACGGCACAGCCACTCACAACGACGACAGAGGCAGTGTTTGTGGGACCCACGGCCGGTGGTGGTATTTCTCTACTCGACTACACTCTGACTGGGCAACTCGCTGCCGGACAAGCGCTTGATTTGCAACTGCGCTGGCTCACACAAACCCGCCCCAGCAATAATTGGCAGGTGTTTGTATGGGTGATTGATGCAGAAAAAAAGCCCCTGCTCCAGCTGCTTCAGCCGCTCGACCCCGAACTACCGACCAGTGCATGGAGCCCTGGCGACCGCGTGTATTCGTTCCATCATTTTACAATTCCCGCCACCTTACCAGCAGGTCAATACGTCCTACAAATCGGATTGTTTGACCAGGCAGCCAACTTGCGCGCACACAAACGCAATTACGCCGAAAAACTGACCGGTGATAGTATCCGGATTCCATTTGTTATTCCCACGCCCTAATGTACCTTCACGCAAAGGAGTTGTTGTATGCGGATTCCCCTTTCTTGGCTACGTGAATACGTCGACGTCACCATTCCGGTCGACGAATTAGCCGAACGCTTGACCCGTTCGGGGCTCGAAGTCGATAGCATCGAACATATCGGTGGTGCCCAAGCCGAATTGCCGTGGGACCCCACGTTGGTGCTGGTCTGTAACATCCTCGAAGTCACCCAGCACCCCAATGCCGACCGCCTCGTGCTGGCCACCGTCGAATACGCCCCTGGGAGCATCCACACGGTAGTGACTGGCGCCCCCAATTTGTACCAATACAAAGGGCTCGGACGCCTGAGTCACCCCCTCAAATCAGTATTCGCTCGTGAAGGAGCGGTATTGTTTGATGGGCATGTAGCCGAAAAAGTCAAAGTCAAGCTCAAAGGAAAACCTGTACGTGGTGTCATGTCGGATGCCATGCTCTGCTCCGAAAAAGAGCTCGGGCTCTCTGAAGAGCACGAAGGCATCTTGATCCTCCCCGACGACGCGCCTGTGGGGATGTCGTTGGTTGAGTACATCGGTGACACAGTAGTGGACATCGACGTGTTGCCCAATATGGCGCGCACCTTGTCGTTGGTCGGGATGGCCCGCGAAATCGCGGCCCTCACCAATCAACCGTTGCGGCTCCCCAACCCTACCGTTGCTACCAACGGTATTGATGCAAACACGGCCATCAAAGTCACCATTGCCGCGCCCGAATTGTGCCCCCGTTTTACGGCGAGTGTGGTGCGTAACGTCACCATCAAACCATCGCCGTTTTGGATGCAACGCCGCCTGATTATGGCCGGCATGCGCCCCATCAACAACATCGTCGACATCAGCAACTACGTGATGCTCGAATTGGGCACTCCCAATCATACCTTTGATGCCGACTGTGTGGCCGAATCACATATCGTGGTACGCAACGCCCACGCCGATGAACAACTCAAAACCCTCGACGGGCGTACCCACACCCTCAATCCGAGCCATTTGTTGGTCTGCGACACCATCCAAGCCTTGAGTGTGGCCGGGGTGATGGGTGGCGAAAGTAGCGAAGTCAGTGACCGCACCCAAAACGTGCTGGTCGAAGCAGCCGTATGGGAGCCAACCATCATCCGACGTATGTCGACGGCCTTCAAACTACGTTCAGAAGCATCCAAACGCTTCGAACGAGGTGTAGACCCCGAAATGCTGGACCTGGCACAACGCCGCTTGTGCCAACTGCTCCATGACCATGCCGATGGCGTGGTCGCCCCTGGCATGGTCGATGTGCGCACTGCACCAGCCCGCGACGTCACCATTACCTTGACCAGCGCCGAAGTCAAACGCATCCTCGGGCTTGACTTCACCGCAGCCCAGCTCAGCGATTTACTGACCCCACTTGGTTTTGGCTGCACCGTCAATACCAGCGACAGCCTTGCTGTGGCGGTGCCCAGCTATCGCCGCGACGTCAGTCATACCGCTGATTTGTGCGAAGAAGTGGCGCGCATGTTTGGCTACGACAATTTGCCCAGCACCATCATGGCCGACGAATTGCCGACCCAACGCACCAATCTGGCCCTCGAGCGTGAACACTTCGTACGTGACATCTTGAGCGGGGCAGGGCTCAACGAAGCCATCACCTACTCGCTCACCAGCCTGACATCTGCCGCCAACCTTGATCCCGCCGAAGCCGAGGCAACCAACTACCTGCGCCTCGCCAACCCATTGTCAAGCGAACGCGAATACATGCGGCGCGCGATTTTGCCCACCTTGCTCGAATCAGCCGCCGTCAATTTGCGTGAGCGGGGCAGCACCCGTTTGTTTGAAGTCGGGCGCGTTTATCACCGCCGTGACGATGCCATTTTGCCCGCCGAACCATTGCGTTTGGCCGTGGTGATGGCAGGACAACGCGCCAACGCCTCGTGGCACGATGCCAGTCCCGCAACCGTTGACTTCTTTGACATCAAAGGGGTAGTGGAATTGTTGTGCGAACGCCTACAAATCACCACCATCCGCATCGCCCCCAGCGACGCCGTCTATCTGCAACCCGGGCGGGCAGCCCAACTCATCGCCCGTACGGCCACCGGCGAGGTGGTAATCGGCCACTTTGGCGAATTACACCCATTGGCCCGTGAGCGCTTCGCCATGCCTGCCATGCGGGTAGCAGTCGCCGAATTTGCCCTCGACACGTTGATCGAGCTAGCCAATGTGCCTCGCTACACCAGCATCTCACGCTACCCTGCCAGTAGCCAAGACTTGGCGCTGGTCGCACCGGTCACCGTCAGCGCCGAAACGATTGCGGCCTCGATTCGCAAATACGCTGGCGCGGCCTTGAGCAACATCGAACTCTTTGACGTCTATACCGGCGCCAATTTGGGAGAGGGGATGCGCAGTCTGGCCTACCGACTGACCTTCCGCAGTAGCGAACGCACCCTCGCCGATGACGAAATCACCAAGCTCCGTGCCAAAATCATCCGTGGTGTCGAACACGAAACCGGCGCCAAAATGCGTGCATAAATGGCGTTGATCAGCAAACCGTCGCGTGCATAATGCACGTGGCGGTTTTTTTATTGCTTTTTTCATATCTCATACATGGTACGCGGAGGAATCAATGGCAGTACTCATCCTTCTGCGGCTCTACACAATTACCTAGGCGATTTTCCAGTCGCCACAACGCATGTGCTGATGCCCATAATCAATACATCGGCGACTGGAGTAATCGCCCCTACGTCATATTGACATCTATCTTTTTTCACCGTATAATTTTACTATGGTAATTTGATAATATTACTCATATATTGATACAATAAATAAGGAGGTCGTAATGAAGAGTTTTCGTTTTGATCGCAACGCCTTACGTTTCGGGCAAATCAGTCTAATTAGCGTACTCGTGTTGGGGTATGTCTTGAATTTTCCCTATGCAATTTATATTGGCGCATTGATGCTCCTCAGTGCATTATTTGTGCCTACATTCGCGCCACAATTACTCTTATATCGTTTGTTTGTGCGCAACAACTGGACCCAAACCGCAATCCATGACGAAGATCCAGCTCCGCATCGGTTTGCCCAACAAATGGGGCTAGGAGTATTGGTGATTGGCACCGTCGCGAGTATTGTGGGGAGTCTAACGGTTGCGTGGGGCGCCGCATTGGTGGTGATTGCACTTGCACTCATCAATGTGACGACGGGATTTTGTGCGGGATGTTTTGTCTATGCCCAAATCGCTAAAGTACGGAGGGCCTAAGTATGATTGAGCGCATTACAATAATTGTTGCCCTCATCGGATTGGTACTCTTATTTCGTTTATATATTGGTTGGCGCAGTCGGCAAGCCACCCAACAAGACGTGCAGTTGATGCACTTTCCGCTAGGACAAATCGGGATTATTGCACTACATACAGATAATTGCGTGCAATGTGAGCGCCTCCAAAAGCCAGCCTTGGCACGCGTACAACAACGCCAAAGTGATGTAGTAGTGGTGTGGCGTTCCATCCAAGAAGAAGCACAGTTGGTCAAGCAACTGGGCATCATGACGGTACCAACAACAATTGTGCGCAATGCCAACGGGCAAATTACCAACGTCAATATGGGCTATGTCAACGAAGCAGTGTTGCTCACACAACTCGCGGATGCATCAATCCCGTTGGCACCAATACGCAACACCAATAAATCGACAAGTCGTGAAGACGTCTTGATGCAACAACTCTCGATTATATCGGCACCTCCGCACTGCCTCTAACGCGAGGCCGAGGCGTCCCAATACAACAGCCGTCCGAGTGGTACCTCGGACGGCTGTTGCGCGTTATTTTTGGTCGGGTAATTATGATTGGCGGCGGCCAGTGCGATGGAACAAGCTCATCGAGTCCACCGATATACCACTATGAATGCGCTGAATCACTTCGGCGAGCAATGTCGATACCGAAAGCACCGTCAAATTGGGGTAGCGCTGGGGGTCTTTGATGGGTAATGTATCGGTGGTTACTAATTCATCAATTGGGCTTTTGTGCAGGCGATCGAGCGCTTGGCCGGCCAAAATAGGATGCACGACCGCTGCGGACACTGCCGTTGCGCCCCGTGCCATCAATAATTCGGCAGCAGCGATGAGCGACCCACCGGTGGCCACTTCGTCATCGACGAGAATACAATGGCGGCCACTGACTTCACCAATCACATTCAGCGCCTCGACATGAGGCTCATGTTCATCGGCGGGTTGGATTTGGTGCAGGTGACGTTTTTCGACAATCGCCAACGGTACACCCAGTTTTTCAGCGAAATTGCGAGCCCGTTTGGCAAATCCCATATCGGGCGAGACCACCGTCAGATTCTCGATACGCCGTTGGCGAAAGTGATGCACCATCATCGACATGGCGCTCAATTCATCGACGGGAATCGAAAAAAAGCCTTGGATCTGGCCGGCATGCAAATCCAACGTAATCACCTGTTGAGCACCGGCAACTTGAATCATATCTGCCAACAAGCGTGCCGTAATCGGTACCCGTGGCTGATCGCGTTTGTCGGTCCGACCATACGCAAAGAAAGGCAGGACCGCCGTGACGCGCCCTGCAGCCGCACGGCGACAGGCATCTAACATAATGTTGAGTTCCATGATGCGGTCACTAAGTGGTGTAGAGAGCGACTGTACCACAAACACATCTTTTTCGCGGACACTTTCATTCAAGCGCACAAAAATATTGTCATTGGGGAATTTGGTCAAGGTAATATCGCCCAACGTCGTCCCGAGGCGATCAGCGATTGCACTAGCCAAAGCCGGGTTGCCACTCCCGCTAAAAATGCGCATCTCGCTAAAACGACTACCCATGTCATACCCCAATCATTGTGTGTAAACGATCATACCTCTATTGTAGAGCGTTTCGCGAGGCATGGCAATGAAAGCAGACTATCGCACTATCCACACACAATCCCATGCCCATACACCTGTTATCCACGAAAAACGAGGGGTTTGTGCACAAGTTATCCACAAATTATCCTCATTTTGGCCACGATATCGATACAGGTCACACCACTAGTTTTACGGCTGTGCTTGGATTACATGCCGCCCATATGACATTGGCCAAATAATCAACACGGCAAAACTAATGCAGATCACAATCACCCCAAACCAGGCATCAATCACATTGGCATGGACAATTGTTGGCGTCCCCAACACAGATCCCGCATAGCCTACCACGATGCCCGCATACAAATTATTGACGACATGGATGCCTATTGCACGCTCCATGCCGTTATCACGAATGCTCAGCCAAGCCGTCCCCACCCCCATCAAAAAATAGTTGAGTGCCATGGGAATCTCACCACCAAGGGACTTGCCCATCTCGGGATTCCCCAGATGTGGCAACATAAAGGCCACCCCAGACAACACGATCAAAAACACCGGCTGAGTCCACAACCGTGCCATCGCTTGGAGTAAATAGCCGCGAAACGCTAGCTCTTCACCACTTGCTTGAATGGGAATCAAGAGCAAAATCAATGGTGCTATCACTATCCACTGCGTTGTATCAAAACTCCATTCATAACGCCCTGGGTAAAGCAACGCTTCCACGACGGTAGCAACGATATTCAATCCTAACCACATCGCCATACTTTGCCAGACCAACGACCAGCGGAAGGTGGTAGTGGTGGTCAATTGCGTTAACGTGCGCCGATGGACGAGTCGTTGGGCTACCCAAACCCCCACAAACAGCATGAGCGGCGATATCATCAATAGCACAAATTGAAGCGGATCTGCAGCCCCACCGGCAATGCTTCCATCAGCACTAAGTGT
>CALFIC010000152.1 GCA_937876225.1 uncultured Chloroflexota bacterium
CATCAAATTGCCTGGCTTGATACTCGCAGGGTCATGTAACCATTTGGCCAAGTTGTCGGTGGAATAGGGCAATACACCCGCAGCAATCGTGCGCCGATTGCCATAGTGGGTCAAATTAGGACCAATCTTGCCTTTGGCTTCCGTACCATTAATCATGTGGCACGATGAGCATTGCTTCTTTGCGTCTGCAAAAATAGCAGCCCCACGAGCCGCATCACCAGTCAACCCCAGTACTTGCAACGTACCATTTGTAGCAACTGGATTGGTTGCGTAATTTGCTTTCCATTGCGCAAAATCAGCAGCATCCAACGCAATCACGCGGAAGCGCATATTGCCATGTGATTCACCACAAAACTCTGCACAAAACGCCCGGAAAATCCCCGCCTCGCTTGCCTTGAATGCCAGATAATTCGTTTTGCCGGGAATCATATACGTCTTACCAGCTAACTTGGGGATCCAGAAGTTGTGCATCACGTCTGCAGCGTCGAGCTGAATCTGTACTGATTGCCCCACCGGAATGTACAAATCACTCGCAGTTACGATTTTGCCATCATCATACTGAAACTCAAACCACCATTGATGGGAAATTGCACGGATCTTCATTGCCTCAGGTGGCTGGTACGAATTGGCAGCCTGTGTACGAAAGGTCATAACGGCAATCACCAACAAAATAATCGCTGGTGCGATCGTCCACATGATTTCGATGTTCGTGTTGCCGTGGATTTGGGTTGGCACCGGCGCATTCGCTTGCTTCGAGCGGAAGCGAATCACCGTATACACCAACGCACCTTGCACTACTACAAATACACCAACCGCCATCCAAAACACCGGCATCAATAAATCCAAAATACGCGTCGCATGATCGCCGTACGGATACAATGTGGTCGCTGGTAAATTCGCACATCCAGCCAACATCGCCGCACAGCTCAGCAACAACACCAACACTGGTATTGTGCTTTTTCGAGCTTCCTTTCTCATTCGAACTCCTTATTCGCCTGCGACACCATGCCTATGATGATGCCACGCTATACACGTCCGTTTCATTATCGGTACACCGCACTCCAATGCACATATACCAACACTGTGAAAATTCGCACATAGCGCAGAAATTACACATATCCGTTTATAAAGCATAACCCGCTATTCGTCAACTTGTGCAATACCTGTGCAAAACAATGGCAATCACATTAGCGCGTTTATACAACATGTTTTTTCGCAAGAAAATCATCACGCTACGTAGCATATCACTTTACATACGGGATAAAATTATGCCAATTCGACCGATTGAATGAGTGTGGTAAACGGGATATCACTAGTGGGATGCAACCACGCCAAAAATTCGACATTCCCGGCAGGACCAATAATTGGCGAACGCACGAGACCCGCACAACCCCAACCAATGTCTTTGGCAGAAGCCAATACCGCCTCGATAGTACCGGCACGAACATGTGGATCGCGTACTACTCCACCTTTACCAACTAAGTGCACCCCTGCTTCAAATTGTGGTTTAATCAATGCCACCACCCATGCATCCGGGGCTAGTAACGCTTTAATGGGAGGCAATACTAACTTGAGCGAAATAAACGCCACATCGATGACCGCCCCAGTGGGAGGTAACGTAGCATTATCGACCACGGGAAGCTCGGTCACATAACGAATATTCGTGCGCTCCATAACGATCACTCGCGGATCGGCACGCAAACTATAATCGAGGATGCCGTAGCCGACGTCGATGGCATAGACCGCCCGCGCGCCTCGTTGCAACAGCACATCAGTAAAGCCACCCGTCGACGCACCCACATCCATGGCCGTCATGCCGGTGACGTCGATGGCAAAGGCATCGAGGGCGTGGGCTAATTTGTAGCCACCACGACTCACATAGGGCAGGGTGTCAACCAATTCGACGACGGCGTCAAAAGGAACACTTTCGGCGGTGCGCCGACGCAACTCGCCATTGACCTTGATGGCCCCAGCCAAAATCAAAGCTTGGGCTTTGGCGCGCGATTCTGCTAAACCACGCGCCACCACCATTAAATCCAGTCGAATACGTTGTGCTTGTGCCACTAGCCAATTGCTCCTGCGCTCCGCAATGCGCTGATTTGTGCTTGGTCAAATCCAAGTTCACCCAAAATTTCGTCGGTTTGTTCGCCAAGGCGCGGCGGATGACGCCGAATTGA
Source organism: uncultured Chloroflexota bacterium (assembly GCA_937876225.1). GTDB lineage: Bacteria > Chloroflexota > Chloroflexia > Chloroflexales > Roseiflexaceae > UBA965. The sequence goes on from CALFIC010000152.1 coordinate 2,178, forward strand.
CCCGGGGGTCTCAGAAAAACGATACGGCGGCCCCACCACCCGAATCGTGCCGGCGGTGGGATGATCGATTTCTTGGATTAAATCAAGCGCCGCCACTTGCGGGTCGTTCAACGCGGCAGCCAAATCACGTACGGCACCCACAGGGATACCCGCTGGAGCGAGGATTTCCTCAATCTGCGTCACCGTTAGGGCCGCAAAGACCGGCGCAAGGGCGTCATTCAACGCCGGACGGTTATCGCAACGGGCGCGGTTACTGGCAAAACGGGCATCATTTTTCATATCAGGCAACTGCATGGCATCACAAAACCGGCGCCATAAGTCATCACTCCCCACCGCCAAATTAAACCACGCATCGCTAGCTTGATAGACGCCATAGGGCGAAATCGAGGGGTGGTGATTGCCACTCGTAGCAGGTGCCGTGCCAGTGGCAAAATAACGAGCCGCTTGGTATGTCATTATGGCAAGTTGACCAGACAATAACGAGGTGTCGATGTATTGACCGACACCAGTGGTTTGGCGATGGAAGGCCGCGACCATCACCGCATAGGCGGCATGCATGCCAGCTACCAGGTCAGCGATCGCGATTCCAACGCGGATCGGTGGGCCACCAATCTCGCCAGTGACGCTCATCAAGCCACCAGCGCCTTGGGCGATTTGGTCGTAGGCAGCCCGTTCACGGTCGGGGCCGACTTGGCCAAACCCCGAAATCGAGCAGTAGATGATATCGGGGCGAATCGCTTTGCAGGCTTCATAGCCAAAGCCGTTACGGTCGAGGGTGCCAGGAACGAAGTTTTCGATGATGATATCGCATTGAGCGACGAGCCGGCGGAGCACTTCGGCACTCTGAGCGTGGCGCAGATTCAAGGCTATACTACGCTTGTTGCGATTCACGCTGAGGTAATAGCTACTTTCGCCACCTTCAAATGGGGGACCCCAGGCCCGCGAATTATCGCCGATTTCGGGCTGTTCGATTTTAATGATATCGGCACCCATATCACCCAACATTTGCGTGCAATACGGGCCGGTGAGTGCGCGTGAAAAATCGAGCACGCGCAATCCTGCAAGTGGCAATGTCATAAGATCCTCACGATTATCCAGTGTTTTTGAGTCCGGCAGCAATTCCACTAATGCTCAACAAAATCGCATCCTCAAGGGCAGTATGATCTGCATCATCAGGATTGGCCCGCAAGCGGGTCAGCAATTCGACTTGCACATACGAAATCGGGTCAACATAGGGATTCCGCAAGGCAATCGAGCGTTGGAGCACTGGGCTCCGTGCTAACAATTGCGTGCTTTCGGCAATCATACAGACGGCCGCAACGCTCTGTTGGTATTCGTGCTCGATAATCGCCATCATTTCGCTGGCAAGTGCTTGATCACTGACCAGTGTAGTATATCGTTGGGCAATATACATATCAGCTTTGCCCAAAATCATCTGGGCATTGTCGATCATAGTCCGAAAAAACGGCCAGTCGCGGTACATTTGTTGCAACAGGGCATGGGCAGCGTCGGTACCATGAGCGTAATTGGCTACAAATTCACTGACGGCACTCCCCAAACCATACCACCCAGGCAAGGTAAAGCGCGACTGCATCCAGCTAAAGACCCACGGGATAGCCCGCAAGTCTTCGATGCGTTGGCTGTTTTTGCGGGCAGCAGGGCGGCTACCGATTTTGAGTCGACTGATTTCGGCAATCGGAGTCACTTCACGGAAGAAGCGCACAAAATCGGGGTGATCATAGACGAGTCCCCGATAACTCGCTTGCGAGGCAGTCGCCAATTGCTGGAGCACCTGAGTCCATTCGGGATGGGGGTCTACTGTATGCGCAAAACCCGCTTTGATGACGGCATGCAATACTTGTTCGAGGTGACGTTTGGCGATGACCGCGAGGCTATAGCGGTCAGAGATCACTTCGCCCTGCTCGGTGATTTTGATTTGGCCACCAACGCTCCCCGGTGGTTGCGCCAAAATAGCTTCGTTAGCGGGACCACCACCCCGCCCAATCGAGCCACCACGGCCGTGGAACAAGCGCATGGTAATGCCGTGGGTGATGCCACAATCGCGCAACTTACGTTGCGCTTCGTAGAGGGCCCAATTGGCCGCTACAAATCCGACATCTTTGTTGCTATCAGAGTAGCCAATCATGATTTCTTGCAGATTATGGCGCCGGGTGACATGGGCACGATAACTCGGCACCGCCCAACAAGCGGTGATGATTTGGTCACAATCGGCCAAGTCAGCGCCTGTTTCAAAGAGCGGCACGATGTCGATACCGGCATTAGGCAAGTCGAGTACCCCTGCTTCACGCGCCAACAAGAGCACCGTCAACACATCTGACGCACCCCGGGTCATACTCACAATCACGGTTTGAATAGTGCCAGGAGATAATTGCTCATTGATAGTCGTAATCATACGAAAGGTTTCGATGATTTCGTTGGTTGCTTCGCTATACGGCAGGCGTGCGGGAATCAGTGGGCGTTGCGAATGTAATTCTTGGCTCAGCAATGCAGTACGCATGGCTTCATCACAGGCGAGGAAGTCGGCACAAAGCCCCGCATGGGCAAGAATCTCAGCCATGGCATTACTATGACGTTCGCTATGCTGACGGATGTCAAGCGAGGCAAAACTCAAGCCGAACACGTCGATTTGGCGCATCAAGTCATGCAATGAGCCATTGGCCACCGCATCACCCGCATTGGCGACGAGTGAATCATACATGACCTGCACGTCGTGGCGTAATGCGGTGACATCGGGGTAGATATCGGCGCGCACTGGTGCTAAATTCAACGGCCAGCTCGGTTGCAGGGTCTGCGTGACGTGGAGGATTTGACGCAAGCGCTCGACGATCAACAAACACTTGCGCCGGTAGGGCTCGTGGGGGTAGCGGTGCATCAATTCTTGGGCAATCACCGGGAATAATTGGGCGTCTTGGGCCAACGATGACAGTAATTCAGGAGATACGGTGATTTGGCGATCGGATTGACTGATGCGGCGGCTAATCCGTTCGAATTCCCTCATATAAAACTCAATAGCGGCGCTGCGCATCAGGCGCACAGCGGCGATAGTGGTTTCGGGGCGTACAAAGGGATTGCCATCACGGTCGCCACCCATCCACGAGCCAAATTTCAATAGTGCAGGAACACGCCATGGTTGCTGTGGGTATGCACTGGTTAACGCATATTCGAGATCACGATACAGCGTAGGAATCAGGCGAACAATACTTTGTTCGAAGTAATATAAGCCGTTTTTGACTTCGTCAATCACGGTGGGACGCACAACCCGCACATCGTCACTTTGCCATAAACCGACAATTTCTTCTTGGACTTGGGCAAGTACTTGGGGATCGTCACTCAATGACATATCTTGGCCGATAGGGTCGAGTAAATTAGCCAAACGGCGCAATTTATCCAGCGTAGTACGACGCCGCGCTTCGGTTGGATGCGCCGTAAATACTGGACGAATCGCGGCATGTGCCAACCATGCTTCCATTTGCGTGGCAGTCACACCTTGGCTAGCCACCGTATGAATAGCTTCCGCAACTGATTCGCTCCGTAAATGATGCGAGCGCCGCATTTGACGGGCACGTTCCGCCAGTACCCAAATCCGTTGTAATTGTTCGGACAAATTGACCAATGCAAAGTATGTGCTGAACGATTTCACTAAGGTGTTCAACCCATTGACATCGAGACCAGCAATATGTTTTTGCAATTCACTTGTACGGGATGGCGATGGGTGCGCACGAAGCTCTTTGCTCAAACGGCGTACCAATTCTTCGCTGGCAAATGCATCAGGACCTGCTTGGGCTTTAATTACGTCACCCAACAAATCACCCAAAAAATGAATTACCGCCGATAGGCGATCCCGCCCACCGCGGTCGTGTGACTGGGGCATATTGGGACGCTCCATAACATAAATATTTGTCTAAATTATAGCATATACGACCTACAGACACCGTGTCTATGCTATTTTGATTAAACCAAAATTAAATACGTAACCGCATGTTATTTGCGCCAAACAATTACCCAAAATGCATAATACTGCTAATTAACACGTCATTATCATTTCATTACCATCCAAATTTTCACGTCGATAATGCTATACTATATACTCTGATTGCTAGTTGACGTCCATGAAAAATCCTGACACGATGTGTTTGCTC
>CALFIC010000153.1 GCA_937876225.1 uncultured Chloroflexota bacterium
TTGGTTAGTAAAACAACACCTGTGTTAGTCGTACAGCCCGATGGCTCACTCCCGTTACCGACACCCACCAATACTCCCACCGTAACGAATACCGCGACACGTACCGTTACCGCAAGTAGGACAGCCACGAGTACAAATACACCGACAAAGACCATGAGTCCCACCCAAACACGTACAGCGACTATCACGCTCACTCCGACAATTGGCCCCACGTTGGCAGTCGTCAATTATAGTCAGGTGTCGGTCGGCACTGCTGGAATTTCCTCTTGTGCATTGACGACCGCAGGCAAAGCCTATTGTTGGGGGCAGATATCCGATGCTACTGGAACATCGCCTTCTTTGGTCCAAAAACCGACCTTGGTTGACATGCCAGCAGGGGTGACATTCACGCAAATCGGTAATAATAGCGGTTCGAATGCATGTGCCATTGCTACCAACGGCAACATGTATTGTTGGGGAGATAATTCCGTAGGACAACTCGGTGATGGCACCACTGTGAACAAGACGAGGGCCACGCTTGTCACTATGCCAAGAGATCCGAGTACAGGGAACGTAATCCCATTTACCACGCTGAGCGTAGGTACGAGTACTGTATGTGCGTTGGATAATGGTGGTCAAGCGTATTGCTGGGGATGGAACGATGTCGGTATGGTGGGTGATAACTCAGGTATCGATCGTAGCACACCAGTAAAGGTAGAAATGCCAGGTGTGCGCTTTGTGTCGCTTTCTGATAGTGCACATAAACATTTTTGTGCATTGGACAGTAATGGAAAGGCATATTGTTGGGGGTTGAATGATTTCGGACAACTTGGTGATGGTACAACCACCGACCGTCTAAAGCCTGTCCCCGTCACCATGCCAACCGGCGTTGCGTTTTCTCAGATTACCGTGGGGGTTTCACATACCTGTGCGATGACCACCGGAACCACCAATAAACGATTCTACTGTTGGGGTGGAAATTGGGCTGGACAACTCGGTGATGGGAATACCGCTGATCAGCTTCTGCCTGAGTTAATTACGAACCCCGCGCCAAATCTTTTGGGGATTTATTCAGGTTCAATACACGTGTGTGCCAACTTCCAATCTGGTGCATATTGTTGGGGTAATAACGTATATGGGCAATTGGGGAATGGCGTGCAAGGAGATGGCACCGATCCTTATTTATATATCCGTGTACCTGTTGCCGTTACCATGCCTAGCAGCACAATATTTAGCTCTATGTCATTAGGTGATTCACATACGTGTGCGTTGACAACTAATGCTATCGTGTATTGCTGGGGGATAAATCAAACTGGGCAACTCGGTGACAATACCACCAATGATCGATACTTGCCCGTGAGAATTGTGCAGCCTGATGGCACAATTCTTAGCTCGCCATAGCCTGATTATCGTGACACTCGTGCCTCGGCAGTGTACTACCGATACCGCGATGTAACTCGATGGTGTCTTGTGATTGCCGTCGATTGACACGAGTAACTCTCGTCATGCATTAATCATCAACCCCGCACGTAGTCGTATCGACTACGTGCGGGGTTGATTGTGTACGATTCCCACCGGAGCAAGTCTGTGATAACAGTGGAGCATATGTGGGGGGGTACTGGGTTTGCGGTGTTTGTAATCGCTGTGGTGTTGCTGTCCGCAGTGGATGGGCTGTCTGGTGCAAATTGGACAATGATTACACTCAACACACACCAGTTCGCATCGCCAATTCCTGCAAATAATAACCAGTGGCGCAATTTGCTTTTGGGAGGTTTCGAGATTGTGCTAGGTTCTTGCATGGCGGTGATCTTTCTTTTGAAAATCTTTCTCAACGTTGACATATTTTCACTATAACGTACAAATGATTATATGAAAATACAGTAAGTTTTAGGCATTGATATTAAAAAAATCTGTAATTTACATAAGTTAGAAAAAAGTGTATGTGAAGAGTTATACGGCAAATTGAGTTACCGTCGTG
>CALFIC010000154.1 GCA_937876225.1 uncultured Chloroflexota bacterium
CAATCTCCGTGCCGGAGCGTAGGATTGTCGCGGAGGGTGCGCGTGACGTGGGGAGATATGTACATTGTGCGAGGACATGCCTCGCACCTGCGATGATTGAATTCCCACGTCACTTCCCACATCGCTTTCTCCTTCCAGCTTCCTACATCAAACTTCATTTGACAAACACCCCTGCTATCGTGTAGATTTAACAACGGTAAACAATGCGAGCCGATGTGGCGGAACTGGCAGACGCGCTACGTTCAGGGCGTAGTGAGGGTGACCTCGTAAGAGTTCGAATCTCTTCATCGGCACCAACATTGTTGGGGTATCGTATAATGGTAGTACACCTGCCTCTGGAGCAGGCTGTTGAGGTTCGAATCCTTGTACCCCAGCCAATCAAACACTTCCACAGTTATGCTGTGGTGGTGTTTTTTATGTGGTGCGACACCATACGTAGATCCGCAGCTTCACTGCATACTTCCGCCTTCACGCTTCCTCCTTCAATCGGTTAGGCTATTGGTACTGGTCATCTCACCCTACGGTACGCCGATGAGCGAGGCATGTTGCAGATTGGCATAGTCGAGGTTGGCACCGGTGATGCGTATGCCATCGAGCGTGCTATAGGCAAAATTAGTGCCGACGAGGTTCGTAGAAATATCACATTCCCTTCGCGTTGCCCCATAACGCGAAGTCATCATTTTTGGGTTTACCCATGACTCAGAGTCATTATTATTATTGCTTTTTTTGAATATTCATCGATAATAATGTAGCAATTATAAATTTGTAAAGGTTACTAATGAATCAAGCCAACCCGATTCGCATCCTCCTCGTCGATGATGATTCCCTCGTGCTCTTTGCATTAGAGAAAATAATCCAGAAGTATCGCGACCTGCAGGTCGTAGGGAGAGTGCGTAACGGGTACGAAGCCTTAGTATTCCTACAAGAAACCCCCACCGACGTCGTATTGCTTGACATCGAAATGCCTCATATGAACGGCATCGAATGCTTGCAACAAATCCGGATCCTGTATCCGACAATCACCGTCATTTTGCTGACTACCTTCGCCGAAGAACAATATATTATCGATGGGTTAGCCAACGGCGCCCAGAGCTACCTGCTCAAAACCATGCCCTTTGAATATTTGGGGCTACACATTCGTGATGCAATCAATGGTACATTTGTCATGCCTGCCCCGCTTGCCGCCAAACTCGCCACGTTATTACAACAAAAAAGAGGCTTCATTGAGAAGTCCATTAACCCGCTATTTTTTCAGAAATATGCAATGACGCGCACCGAACAGCAAGTAGTCAATCTCCTCGCCAAACGCCTGACAAATCCAGAAATCGCTGAACAACTGAAGGTCACCGTCGGCACCGTAAAAAACCACTTAATCGTTATTTTTACCAAGCTCCACGTCCACAATCGTCAAGAAGCCATCACGTTGATTGAGAATTATCTCAGTTAATATTGCTTTTCATTACGGGTAGATAGCGTTTTCTTTATCTCGCACCGGGCACACGGAGGACGCAGAGTCACCCGAACATCATTGCCTAGGCGCCACAGGCGCCGTGAGACCCCACGCTACGGCTGCCTTGGCAACCGGCATGGAATAACGTTGGGATGAGCATTTCACGCTTCCGACTTCGTCATCGGTTTATTCGACCAGTGGCACAGTAAAAAAGAAGGTACTCCCTTCCCCGAGTGTACTCTGTGCGCCAATCATGCCACCATGGCGTTCAACAATTTCTTTGCAGATTGCCAACCCAAGCCCACTACCACCCATCAATCCGTTACTACGGGTATAGAATCGTTCGAAAATCATTGGGAGATGTTCTGGTGCAATGCCAATACCGTGGTCAATCACTTCGATATACCACTCGTAGGTTGTCGCAGTTATTGGTTGTCGCACCACACTCCGCAATGTAATCGAAGCCTGTGAATCAGTGCTATATTTCATGGCATTATCAATCAAGTTTTGCAGTACACGATACAACTGTCGCCGATCAACACGCACCACGGCATCTGCAGTAAGTGTATTGGGAACAACTTGGTCCCATACCAATACCCGCCCTTGCGTGAGCACTAACTGTCCAAAATAGTCACACAATTCGACATACAAATCATCCACAACACAATTTTCCCAATCAAACTCCAACTGCCGTGATTCCAGTTTTGCCAAACGAAACAAATCATCGACCAGATTCTTCACATAGTCAATTCTGGTCATCAGCACACTAAATACATCTTGTTTTTCTTGAGGATTCAACGAATCTTCCGTCAAAATATGCAACGATAACTTTACCCCCGTCAACGGTGATCCCATATCATGAGCAATATTGGCCATCAATCGTGATCGTTGATTCGTTAGTGTAACTAGTTGCGCATTGCTCGCATTGAGTGCATCAGTGCGCTCAATAACTTTCGCTTCGAGATTGCGGTTGATATCCTGAAGATCGTGCGCCAGTTGGACATTGCGTTGCTGGAATCGCGTATAGCGATATGAAATGATAATTGATTGCACTAATAACATTATCAAAATCGCATACGGCACCATTTGCACTGACTGGATTTGATTGGTATATAAATAAAAGTCGTGAATGATTGCGCCAATAATAAACAACATACTGACCAAATTAAGTTGTGCACCTTCACGCTTGCGCATGAGCAACAGGTAGCCCACTACCAAAAAATAATAGCCCAAAATAACAACCATAATCACCGTTTGGAGGTTAAACGTCAGCGTAAACATCTGTGGTGGCACAGCGACCACATAGAGTAGCGCTAGCAGACTCACTACCACACTGATTTTGTGTACTACATCATCAACATCGTGACGATAAATCGTACGAATCAGTTGAATATACGTCAATAGTGCAATAAATTTCATACTATATTGCATATGCATCAAGAACGTCCAACTTGCCTCAGGCACGATTGAGTAAACCAGAAACTTATTCAATAGCAGCGCACGCAGTGCCACCGTCAAACATAATCCTGCCAACCAGAGCAACTCACTATCGCGCCGATTCAACAGATAAATCATGACATGATAGAGGCCAACAACCACAAATACGCCAATCCACAACAAATCCTGCAACACATAGCGATTAAACACATGCTTCATCATTTTGTACGGCTGGCCAATCTCGATATCACCAAATATCCCGCTCTCACGGAATGAGTAATTGGATACTTGCACAACAATATCAAGTTGCCCTGTTTTGGGAATAATGTTGATCAGATTCAAATAAATCTGGGGCGTTTCGGATTGGCTACCGGTTGGCGTATTGCCCGCCGCAACGCTTCCCAAACCACCCACCAGTTCACCATTCACCCATACGCGATACGCCGAACCGATGCTTTCGAGCAACAACATCGTATGCGTGCGCACTTGATTAGGCGGAATCACGACCTGGGTACGATAGGTAGCAACCCCAAAGTAGGGGAGTGGCCTACCAGCATTGATTGTAGGTCCCAACACCTGCCCCTCCCAACTCGACGGCACGGCAATCGTGCCCCCTTTGGAAGCTATGCCTGATGACGTTGCAAAGTCTGCCGGTGACAGCAATTGTCCCCAATAAAACTGCCATTGACCCGCCAGTGAGATTGATTCCTGTGTGCGCTTCGTCAATGAAGGCGTTGCATAAGCAGCCGCTACGGTTTCCATCAAAACTGCCACGCAGACACAAATGCACAGACTCACCCAAAAAAACTGTTGCCAGCGGTTTATAGTCATGAATTATCACCTTACGCGACACGCTTGTAACACACACGTAGTCGCAATTTCTCAGGTTATCAGTACGTATACTACGGTATTATTTATATACCATCCATTGCACACATGCACCTATAACCGCAACGTTAATCTTATGCTTTAATTCCTACGCCAATCTCGGCGCTGGAGCAAGGTCATCATCACAACCGCAGATGCGCGGGACACCTGCGCACACCAATATCCACCATGTGTGTACCTCGGCAATCTTCCTCCTAATAGGCGCGGATTGCGTAGCGTACTAGTAAATCCCATTCATGCGCAAGCAATATGACAATAATCACCAAGTACCCCTAACTAAAAATCACGTATTGTGTAAGCTCTTTTGGTATATACCATTGATGCTGATTGCCGTTGTATAGCGAAAGAACGTAACTCTATTTGGCTATATGTCAACGGTATTACTCCCCTCATGGATTACTCACGACTCAAAATAATAATGGGTATATATATAAGATACTACATTATTGAAATGTTAAGTTTGTTAGTGTTTATACTTTCAACCTATTTTTCATTGTTTTTTTTAATTACTTACTCATAATAGAAGAAGTATATTAATTAATTACGCAGGTTTGTGATGAGCCACTCCAACCCCATTCGTATTCTCCTCGTCGATGATGATCCGCTTATTCTCTTTACGCTAGAGAAGGTCATCCACATGCATCGTGATCTGCAAGTAGTGGGCAGTATGCATAACGGTCATGATGCATTAGTATTCTTGCAAGAGACCCAACCCGATGTTGTCATACTCGACATCGAGATGCCATTCATGAACGGAATTGAATTTTTGCAACATATGCAGAGTCTTTATCCCACAATCATCGTCGTACTACTAACCACATTTGAAAAAGAGCATTATGTTATCGAGGGGTTAGCTCGTGGCGCACGGAGCTACCTCCTCAAAACTGCCACGTTTGATCATTTGGATCAAAATATTCGTGATGCAGTCAAAGGCTCGTTTATTATGCCTACACGGATTGCAGTCAAACTATCAGCTTTTTTGCAAACAAAAAAAGACTACCGAGAACAGGCCCTCAACCCACTATTTTTTCAAACCTATGCGCTGACACGCGCCGAACAACAGGTTGTTAATCTCCTCGGTAAACGCTTTTCTAATGCCGAAATTGCGGAGCAATTGCAGATACAAATAGGCACTGTAAAAAACAGCTTGGTTATTATTTTTGAAAAACTCCACGTCCGTAATCGACAAGAAGCTATCGTACTGATTGAATCACACTTCAGCTAATATGCCCATGTAGCGACATCACAATCTACGTCTGTCACTCGTCGAACTCGACGAGTGGCAGGGTGCCGAATTCGACGAGTGGCAGAGTAAAAAAGAAAGTGCTTCCTTTGCCTAATTCGCTCTGTGCACTAATCACCCCTCCATGATGTTCAATAATTTCTTTGCAAATCGCCAATCCCAAACCGCTCCCTGCCTGCAATCCATTACTACGTGTATAAAATCGTTCAAAAATCAACGGGAGATGTGCAGGCGCTATCCCAATCCCATAGTCTACGACTTCGACATGCCATTCACGATGCTGTGTTGCCCCATGAATCGATTGACGCACGACACTCGTGAATTCAATCGGGGTCTTTGCGTCAGAACTATATTTCGCAGCATTATCAATCAGGTTTTGGATTACACGATGGATCTGCCGCCGATCGACACGCACCATGGCACCGATATCAAGCGCACTAGGAGCGACATGTTCGCTCACCAACGTCCGTCCTTGAACCTGCAACATTTGCACGAAATAATCACTCATTTGTGTATACAAATCGCCTACCAAAATATTTTCCCAATCAAATTCTAATTGTCGTGATTCAAGCATCGCCAGACGAAACAAATCATCGACCAGTTGCTTCACATAGTTCGTCCTTGTGGTAAGCAAGTTGTAGAGATTTTGTGTTTCTTGCGGATTCAATGTAGCGGTATTCAACACATGGAGTGATGACTGCACCCCAACGATTGGAGACCCCATGTCATGAGCAATATTGGCCATGAGACGTGAACGTTGGATGGTTAGTTTGAGGAGCTGAGCATTGCTGGTATTGAGTGCATCGGTACGTTCAATGACTTTTTCTTCGAGATGACGGTTATTTTCCCGGAGGTCATATGCGAGCTGGAAATTGCGTTGCTGAAATTGTGTATAGCGATACGAAATAATAATCGCTTGCGTCAATAACGTCGTCAGCATCGCATATGGCATTATTTGTACCGACTGTAATTTATTGGTATACAAATAAAAATCATGAATAACGGCGACCATCATAAACAATATACCAAACAAATGAAGTCGAACACCTTCATCGTGACGTAGTAGCAAATAATAACCCACCACACCTAAATAATAACTAAGTACTACTACAATAAGCACTGTTTGGATGTTAAACGTCAGCGTAAATACACTGGGCGGCACGTTCACGACATATATCAATGCAATCAGGCATATGGCCGTGCAAACCCTATGTACTACTTCATTGAGATCTTGGCGATATAACGTATAGATGAGTTGAATGTACGTGAATAGCACGATATATTTCATGCAATATTGGATATACATCAACAACGTCCAAGCCACATTAGGAAAAATTGCATGAATTAGTAGTTTATTCAACAAGATGGCCCGCAACGCCACCGCCAAACAAGCGCCTGCCAACCAAAGTAACTCACTATCACGCCGATTCAGCAAATAAATCATCACATGATAGAGACCAAGCACAATAAACACCCCAATGAGCAATAAATCTTGCATGATATAGTGGTTGAACACATGAATCATCGTTGCATATGGCTGGTCAATCTGAACATCGCCAAATATACCGCTCTCACGGAACGAGTAATTGGATACTTGCACGATAATATCAAGTTGCGGTGTTTTGGGAGTGATATTGATGAGGTTTAAATAAATCTGGGGAACCTCGGTATAACTATCAGCAGGATGTGCACCCGCCGATACCGTACCCAAACCACCTACCAGTTCGCCATTCACCCATACCCGATACGTCGACCCGACGCCTTCGAGCATCAACATCATATATGAACCCACTTTATCAGGGGGAATAACGACCTGCGTACGATAGGTGGCCACGCCAAATATAGGCAGGGGTTGCCCGTCATTTACATCTGGACTCAACACCTGTCCCGCCCAACTCGACGGTACGGCAATCGTGCCACCGTTGGGTGCGACACCTGATGGTGTTGCAAAGTCTGCCGGTGACAATAATTGCCCCCAATAAAACTGCCATTGGCCAGCGAGGGATATTGTCTCCTGTGCAGAATTCACGAGCGGGGACGTTATTTGCGCTGATAATACACGCCCCACCGGAATCGCCATCCAGACACAAAGGTACAGGCTCACAAAGAAAACCCGTTGCCAGCGGTTAATAACCATGTATCATCACCTTAGACTACGCGCATTGTTAAATACGTAGCCGGTATTTCCCAGCGTATCATCACACCATACGCTACGATAATCTATGTATATATCATAAATACCATAGATTATAGCCATTCACCTATGACGCAAAGTAATGATTTCAGGAACAGGCCTATTACCCAATTTATTTATGCGTTACGTTCGTAGATGCAATGCTACATGCGCACGGAAACTCCAAGCGCCATTACTGGCATATCACTAAATTCACCAGTCAGCTGGGTGGACTCCTCGATTACCGCAGTGTATCACGTGTATTAAAAACGATTTAGGGTGGCACGATTTGTATACGTGATTATTGCCCATCTATCCTATAAAAAATGACAGTTCACCCCCTCTTTCATTGCGAATAATGAAAGAGGGGGTGTCGGCAAAACGCCCAATTGTTATGCTACGGGGTTACAGTGGAGGTGCAGGAGTACGTCCACTGATTACGGCGTAGGGGTAAGGGTGGGGGTACGGGAAACGTTTACACCATTCAATAAATTCCCCGCAACCGCGACACCACCATTGCGCAACCCGACGATACTGTTTTGATGTTCTGCAGCAACTGCGATGCCATTAGTGATGACAGAATTAAAAGTGTTATAGGTTACATCACCCCAGGTAATCACGGTCCCATCAGCTTTGACGGCCAGTGAACAGTCGCGACCAGCCGCAATACTGACGATGTCGACGGCTGTTGCGGGAATGGTGATTTCTTTGAAGGTATTATCACCCCACCCGACTACACGTCCGGTGTTGAGGAGTGCCAAACTATGGCGTTTACCACCACTGACAGCAACCACACCACTGAGCCCAGGAGGTATAGTCGTTTGTCCACTTGTGAAGTCCCCCCACGAAACGACGGTGCCATCTGCTTTGAGGGCGACTACATGACCATCACCACCATCGATAGCAACGATATTGGTGACTCCAACGGGTATATTGGTTTGGCCCTTGTCGTTGGCGCCCCAAGCAATTACAGAGCCATCGTCTTTGACGGCATATGCCGTATATGGACCTGCACCGATGGCTTTAACGCCGGTTTGGGCATTGACGGGAATATTAATTTGGCCCCAGTTATTTTGGCCCCAGGCATAAAGGTTACCATCGGAACGCAACACATAGACTGCCGCAATTGCAGCTGCGACATCTTTGAATTCCATCCCT
>CALFIC010000155.1 GCA_937876225.1 uncultured Chloroflexota bacterium
TGTGCTCTTCCGATCTGCGCGTACAGATGTTTGGCTTCATCCAACCCCACAATCGTCGTCAACCACAGATAATCGTGATGCTGGTCAGCAAATTCCACCGCCTGGCGCAACAATTCCCGCCCGATCCCTCGCCCGTGGCGGGTGGGGTCGACCACAAACCAGCGCAACCGCGCTGCCGGCGTCGTGCCCCCATCAATCACGATGCTCCCCACCACCGCATCGCCGTCACTGGCCCACAACAGCAGATTGCCCGTAGCGCCGTGGCGCGGTACAAATTCGGCAATCTCACTGGCCACTTTGCACTCAAACGCCATCCCAAAACCCACCGCCCCCGCATAATAGCGCGTCTGAGTCTGCGTCATCCAGCCGATGAGCCCTGCTTGATAGCCGACGTGATAGTGGATGGGCATGCTGGTTGCTCCTTTTTCTTTTTTGAAAAAAACGTAGTGGCGAAACGTGAATTAGCCACAGACATCTGGTCTATCGCCACGTTTTCTTGCTTCCGGACAATGTTTGGTGTGACTATTCAGTTTGCGGCTCAAACTCTGCCATCAATGCCGCCAAATCGCGCGAGGCGGGGCGCTCCGCTGCCGCCAGCTGCTGGCGCATATTGATGCGGTCGGCCAAGGGGCGGTTTTGTCCCAATTTAAACTTGCCCTCGAGGCTGGTCACTTGCATGCTATACGCCGTGATGCCTTTGAGCATGTGGGGCACATCGTCTGGCCCATACGCCGGCGTGCCGTACAATTCACTTAACTGATTGACCATCTGCAAGGTGTCACTCACCGTGGTATGCGCCACCGCCACTCCACTGGCGTTGACTACCGCATAATTCCAGGTGGGTACGGCACCCGGGCTGGCGGGGTACCAACTGGGCGAGATAAAGGCATGCGGCCCGTGAAACAGCGCCGAGACTACTGCGCCCGACTGCAATACCTGATTGTGCCCGTTGGCATTGGCTAAATGGAAATCGATCCACACCTCATCACCTACACTGCGTACCATCACCGGCGTAAAACTGACCCACGGCGTGGCGTCGCCATTGCTCACCAACGTCGCGAAATCATATTGCTGCATGAATTGAATCAACCGGGATCGTTCATTGATGCGGTTGGCAACGGGAATGTACATGTTGGTGCCTTTCGGTATAATTACGTGCTTTTGTGATTATAAAACAATCTGTGACGTGTATGGGCGATGCATCGTAGGCGCGTATGCGTGTATAGACAATCAAAAATATAAATGCTAAAATATTTACGCACGACTTGGTACTACATAAATAAAGGAGACTCATATGCCTGTATTATTTCAGACAGACGAGGGCAACAACGGAGGCGCTGCCATTATTGCCGCATTAGGTGCATTGTCATTTTGTGTTGCGGGCTTAATCTTTATCGTGATGATTGCCACCATCGCCGGCATGTGGAAAATGTTCGCTAAGGCCGGTCGCCCAGGCTGGGCTGCCATTATCCCCTTCTACAGTGATATGATTCGCAACGAAATTTCGGGTGTGCCAGTTGTCTGGACGTATTACACTTGGATTGTCCTTGCCCTCAATATGTTCACCGGTGGTTTGGCTGGCTTTGGTGCAATTTTGATTTTGGTTGTACAGTACTTTACCTATGGCCCATTGCTCAAGGCCTTCGGTCGTGACAATGGCACGGGGAGTATATTATTTGCCTTGTTCTTCCCGTATATTGTCTTCCCACAAATCGGGTTTGGTGCTAACACGTATCTTGGTCCCCAAGCCGATGCTGTGGCCGCTTTGCCCACGTTGCCTTGGATCGACAACACGGCGGCTGCTGGCTCGTCAGCACCATCGGTAGGTACACCGATCAACACCAACCCGCCGGCTTCTCCTTCTATCCCATCGATGAAGGGTAGCGCTGACGACGATCTCAACAAACCACGATAACGTATTGTGGTTTATCATTAACGCCGGCGTACATTGCGTGCGCCGGCATTTTTGTTTGCATAGACAAACTATTTGATTGACCACTATAATGGACGTGTATCCGATTACTATAAGGAAAATATCATGTCAATTCCCTACTTGTTGCAGTCAAGCACTGACAACGCCCAAATCGAATCGCAGTTGCAGATGCTCGGTTATTTTGGTGGTGGCGTGTATGCCGTCGTATTTGCGTTGTTGGCGGTGATGATCGTCGGCATGTGGAAGATGTTTGTCAAGGCTGGTCAACCCGGTTGGGCTGCCATCATCCCGTTTTACAATGACTCAGTAATGGTCGACATCTGTGGTTTGCCGGCCACTTATAAGTACTACTTGTGGTTGGGCATCGCCTTGATGCCACTTGCTGGTGGTTGTTTTGGTTTGGCACCGGTGGCTGCAATTATCGTACGCTACTTTATGCTGCGCGTGTTGCTGGCCTCATTTGGGCGCCCCAACGAGCCGCTCAACGTGGTTGGCACGTTGCTGTTCCCTTTTGTAACCTACCCCAGCATTGGCTTTGGAGCTGACACCTACCGTGGCATCCAAGCCGCCGCCGTCGCTGCCGCCCCCAAATTGCCGTGGTTCGGTCAATCGGCCGCACCAGCTGCGCCTGCCGCCACCCCCGCATCATCGGTGCCCACCATGAGTGCTCCTACCGACAACAACGATAAACCCAATCACGAAAACCCCGTCCAATAATCCCCCGAGACCGAAATAAAAAAGGAGCGACGCAATATACTGCGTCGCTCCTTTTTTGGCGTGATTTTATGCCAAAATCGCCGCAATCCCCATGCTGGCAATTTCGGCATCTTCGTCTTCGGTTAGTCCACTTACTGCCACCGCACCGATACATTCACCATCGACAATTACCGGCATGCCACCACCCCAGCCAACAAAACGGGGGTCGCCATAATAACTAATGTCAAATCCTTGATCGGCACTGCGGATTTTTTTGCCGATTTCACGGGTCGGTTTACCCGCGCGCGCCGCCGTAAAGGCCTTGTTGATGGCAATGGTGATTGATTGGAACGGCGCTCCATCTGTGCGCGCAAAGGCAATCAGCTCCCCATGATTGTCGGCGATCGCAATCACCCCAATCGCGTTGCGGCGCTGTAATTCCGCCAAAATCACCGTCAACGCCTTTTGGGCATCGGCATAATCTAATGTGCGTTGCTGTTGCATGAGGGGCTCCTTCTCATCTATCATCTGAATACCTCCATTATATGTGAAGTAATATGTCCTCGATACCCATAATTTTGCAACGATTGGGCACGCAATAACGTCATCCCTTGTGTACAATTACAAGGGATGATTTTTTACGTAGTGAAAAGGATTCGTGACATGTTGTTGCTTCAACAAACCAACCCACCAGGATTCGATACGGCGGCGATTATTGCATTGATTATGGGTTCACTCGTCTGCTTCGGGGCGGTATTGTTGGTGTTGTGGGTGGTGATGGTCATCGTGCATTGGCGCATTTACGAAAAAGCAGGCCAGCAAGGATGGACAGCCGTGATTCCCATCTATAGCACGTTTATTTTGATGGATATCATCCGCCGCCCGCGCAGTTGGGCCTGGATTATTTTGGGGCTAGGGGTTCTTAACGCCATTCTCAATGCCCTGCAACCTGGCACAAAAGGCCAAGAGCATCAAGACCCCAACATGATTATTAGCGTGTTGCAAATAGTAGCTGGATTGACCTCGCTCTATTTCACCGTGCGCACCATGCGCGACTTGGCCAAGTCCTTTGGGCATGGGCGTGGCTTTACGGCGGGGTTAATCTTCTTGCCACTTATTTTTTACCCGATTCTGGCTTTTGGTGATAGCCAATACCAATACACCAACCACACGTCATTACCCGGGCAGAGTGATTTGACCATCAGTCAATAACGCAACCCGTGTGGACGCCGCAATCCCTCGACTCATGCCTCTGGCAGCGGTCGGGGGATTGCTTTATCTGGCAGCCCGTAGGCGCGGGCTGCGATGCGATCAATCCAGCGCGCCGGCAACCAGCGCGGCAACCACCAATCCAGCAGCAGGTTGGGCGCCAGGGCATAGCGGGTTCGCGGTCGGCGTGTAGTCAAGGCATGGAGTACCAGGTCTCCGACGCGCCGCGCCGCTAGCCCGTGGATGCCAGTGGCCACCACCTGGTCGTGATAACGACGTAAATAGGGTCCGTAGGAGAT
>CALFIC010000156.1 GCA_937876225.1 uncultured Chloroflexota bacterium
GAATGCTGACGGTTTTGCCTTCGCCGATCAGCGTCTTGCATCCGTTCGCGACGAGAAAGGATTGCATGTACTTTCTCGCCATCGCCGTGTTGAAGAACTCGCGCGACTGTTTGCGATCGCCGAGCTCGATGATGCGCTTGACCGAGCGTTCAGCGAATTCGAGCCGTTCGGCGTCGATGTCCATCAGCACCAATTCGGCGTCGGTCAGACGCGGGAAGGTGAGAATATCGCGTACCAGTGTGCGGGTAAACCCAATACTTCCCGCTCCAATAAATGTAATCCGCGTCATGAAAGCTCCTTTTGTGTGTGTGTGTTGACCATCAAAATCATAGCATACTCAGCCCATTGGAACGAATGTATCTACTGCGTGGAGTAAGACCACGTGTGTTCCCATAATTCATCACCGAGGCGTTGGGCAATAGCCAACGACTCGACATAACCATCGATGATTAACGCATTGACAAAGGCATCACGGTCGTGGTGGACGGCCGCCGCTACGATTGCTTCGACCCAGGCGTAGCGGCTGGACAGCATGCCGGCGAGGGTGGGTCCCAGTGGTGGTTGGGGGATTGGTTCGAGGGTGTTGTGGCGGGCAATTGCTGGCGATTCGACAATTGCGCCGATCGGTAAATCAGGCACTTGGCCATGATTGGGCAAATTGACGGCATAGCTGGCACCCGAGCCAGCCCGCAGGGCGGCGATGATTTCGACCACTTGTTCGTGCTCACCCGATTCACGCACAAACAAACTCGCTGGGAGCGGTTGGTCGCTGAGGGCATCTGCATGCATGGCCGCAAACTCCTCATCGCCACTGGCAATCGTCCCTTCGAAGCTAAACGCATCGACTCCGAGGCGCATCCCGTAGTAATAGCCGTGGCGAAAGAACTGCGGGTAGAATTCGGTGATGTGTCGGTCGAGCACCGCCGGGAATGCACCTACTTGATCAAACAATTGCCACGAAAATGCGTTGTCGTCGGGTGTGATTTGTGGTGCAGCACTAATCTTGGCGCCAATCGTGCGCATGGCCGGGAACATGTCGGTCGCTTTGTGTTGCACGCTGGTCAGCCAAGTAAGGTGGTTGTAGCCGGCACAGGTGACGGCTAATTCGTCTGCCGGTACGCCTAGATGGTGCGCCAAATAATGCGTCACGTGTAATACGCCGTGACAGAGCCCAATCACCGGTGCCCCGATTTGGGTATGGATGGCGCGGCAAATCGGTGCCATGGGGTTGGAATAATTGAAAAAAAGTGCATCTGGCGCTAAGTCAACCATGTCACGGGCGATGGCGAGCATAGCGGGGATCATGCGGACAGCGCGGGCGCTGCCCCCGGGCCCGACGGTGTCGCCGACGGGTACATAGATGCCGTATTTGCGTGGGATAAACACGTCTTGTTCCCAGGCGCGTCGTCCCCCCACACCGACGGTGCAAATTACGACGGTGGCGCCTGGTAAGGCGTCACGGCGGTTGGTATGGGCGCTGACCGTCAGCGGTGCACCCGTTTGGGCCAGCATTTTGCGAGCGAGGCCATAGGCCGTCTGCAAGGCGGTGGCATTGATATCCACCAGGCGCACTTCGGCGGGTTGACCGGCAGCAATCAGGTCAGCGAGGAGCCCGCGGGTAAATGACGCGCTCCCGGCGCCAATCATGACATAGCGTTCCATGCGAAAACATCCTTTATTTGCCAACGCCGTGGCCTACTTAAACCCGCTGGTGGCGGCGTTGGCGACAATTTGGCGTTGGAACAAGATATAAATCAACACAATTGGCAACAATACAATCACCGATGCCGCCATGGTGAGGCTGGGGCGCGAGCCATGGCTATTGCTGTACCACGTCAACAGCAACGGCAAGGTACGCCGTTCGTGCGTAGTAATCACGATGAGTGGCCAGAGGTAATCGTTCCAAGTAGCCATAAAAGTGAAAATCCCCAAGGATGCGAGTGGCGCACTCAATTGTGGCAAAATCAGGTTCCAGTAGATTTGGAATTCGGTGGCACCGTCGATGCGCCCTGCATCAATCAGCTCACGCGGGATGCCTTCGATGAATTGGCGCATCATAAAAATCCCAAAGGCATCAATCATGGCCGGGATGATGAGTCCCCACAAGGTATCGATGAGCTGTAATTTGACCAAAATCAAGTAGAGCGGGATCATAATCATCTGGAAGGGAATCATGATTTGCGCCATAATGACCGCAAACATCACCCCTTTGCCACCAAACTCGTAACGCGCAAAAATATACCCGGCCAGGGAACTCGTGAACAACGTCACGCCTACTCGTGCTACGGCGACTAAGCTTGAGTTGAAAAAAAACAAGCCGAGCGGTACTTTGGGGTCGCTAAAAATCGTGGCGAAGTTTTGCCAGGTGGGTGCTTTGGGGAAAAACGTGGGTGGGACGTGGATAATCTCACTGGGGGTTTTGAGTGAGGACAACAATACATACACAAATGGCAGTAATGTGACACTCAACCCGATTCCCAGCACGGTATAGCGCAACACTGCGCCAATGAGATGGGTAAATGTCGTGCGTGATTGTGTGGTCATACTTAATACTCCCAATCACTACGCAAAAAACGAAATTGGATGATGGTAAACAGCATAATGATGCCAAACAATACCATCGACATCGCAGCGGCCCAGCCCATGTTTTGGTAGCGGAAGGCATTGGAATAAATGCTCATCAGCATGGTAGTGGTTTGCTCGCGTGGACCACCAGTGGTCATGACCTGAGCCAATATAAACATCTGGAGCGACGACAAAATCGTCATCACACAGACAAACAGCATGGTTGGTTGCAATAACGGCAAGGTGACATACCAAAAAAGTTGTTGTTCATTGGCTCCATCAACCATGGCTGCATCACGCAGGTTTTGCGGGATACCTTGGAGTGCGGCAATGAAAATAACCAGATTATAGCCAAAATCTTGCCATAAATGGGCTACAATCAAAGCGACCATGGCCAGGGGAATCCCAAATACAAAGGCTTGGGGGTCACTCAACCACGCTTTGGGTGGGGTCAATCCAATGGTGCGTATAAGGCTATTGAGCAAGCCTGCTTGGGGATTGTAGATGGCCCCCCAAATCAACGCCACTGCTACTGCTGATGTGACAGTAGGTAAAAAATAGACAGCCCGGAAAAACCCTTTGACACGCGCATGACTGCGCTCGATGATGATTGCGAGTGGCAGAGTGATGATTAGATTGAGCGGAAGTACGAGCAGGGTAAACAAAAAGGTGTTGTAGACCGAATGGCGAAACACGCCGGCAGGTTGGCTATCGCCAAACATAGCGATATAGTTTTTGAGTCCTACAAAGGGATTACTTTCGCCCAACCCAAAAATACTCCCACCTACC